>CBDTYI010000046.1:0-12525 GCA_965364565.1 uncultured Gammaproteobacteria bacterium
ATTCGACTCTGTCCCAATCTCCATCTATACCCATTCCAAGCTCCCGGCTGACTTGATCCAGATCAATTATCCGCGTTGGCGGAATGGCTAGTATGCGGCGGACTTTCGCCCTGCCAGGAGGCCATGACATGGATCACTGCGTCTTTATCCAGACCAACCACAAACAGATCACCGGCGCCATCGTTGCGGAGTACGCGCTGCGCCGTTACTCCCAACACAACGACAAGTTCGACGTGCGCATCATCCACAAAAAGGACTACCCCTACTTCGACGCACGCGAAGGCCAGCTGTATATGCGCGACGGTGTCAAGCGCACCTGGCTGAATGACGACCTGCAGTCCTTCACCCTGACCCGCTTCATGCCGCCGGAACTGATGGGCTACCAGGGCCGTGCCGTGGTCATCGACCCGGACATTTTCGCGGCCACCGATGTCTGGGATCTGTTGTCGCGTGACATGCAGGGCAAGGCCATTCTGTGCCGCCCGCGCTCCGGCAGCAAGGGCATCATCGACCGCTGCCTGGCCAGCAGCGTGATGCTGCTCGATTGCGCCAGGCTCACGCACTGGAACGTGGAACAGTGGTTCAACGAGCTGTTCGAATTCAAACGCGACTACATGCCGTGGATCTGCCTGAAATACGAGGACCGCGACACCATCGGGCTGTTCGAGAACGAATGGAACGATTTCGACAAGTTCACGCCCCAGACCCGCATGCTCCACACCACGCGCCGCAAGACCCAGCCGTGGAAGGCCGGGCTGCCGATCGACTGGCGGCCGGCTGAAAAATTCCGCCTGTTCCCTCCGGTGGCCTGGCTGATGCGCGCACGGCGCCGGATGTTCGGCGAATACGCCCTGCTCGGTCACTACAAGGTGCATCCCGACAGGAACCAGGAGAACTTCTTCTTCGGCCTGCTCAAGGAATGTGTCAACCAGGGTATTATTTCCGAGGACTTCATCCGCGAGCAGATGCGTCTCAACCACGTGCGCCACGACGCCTTCGAAGTGCTGGAACGCACCCCCGATCTGCCGCCTGCCCCCCTGCACCCGCTGGCAGCGGCACAACGCCAGGCGGCCTGAGCGCCGCCGCCTGGCCGCAGTCACCCGCAGACTGCGCGGCGGGTGACTGCGGCCTCAGACCGGTTCGAACAGGGCGCGCACTCGCGCGCTGGCCCGCTCGAGATCGCGCGGCGGAACAAACTCCGCGCCATGCGGAAACGATTGCCCCAGCCACACGGCGCGACCGCTGTCCACCAGGGCACGCTGGATATTGCCCACGTCGCGCCGCATGCGCGCCGGTCCGAGACGCATGGCCAGCCGGTGGGTCAGCGGCCGGTAGCGGAAGTTGTGGCGCTGCAGCCACCAGGGCCGACGCTCTGTCGTCCCCGAGTCCGAGGCGTCTCCCGGGTCAAAGATATACAGGGGGCTGTGCGTCGCCGCGGCCTCGGCAAGCATCGACATGCTCTCGCCGGTTACCACCAGCCGGTCCGCGAGCGCCAGGTAGGCGAGATAGGGATTGTCCTGGGGGCGCATTCCCCAGCGATAAATGTGCGCGGGCACGCTGATCTGATCGGAAAAGGCATCGAAAAACACCCGCGGCGTACGCGCGCTGTCGGTCACCAGCAGCGAGCCACCGGCATCATGCGCCATGGCGTCGGCCAGCTGACCGAGCCGTTCACCCTTGGCCGCGGTGAATACAAACGGGCCGCTGTCACCACCCAGCAGGACCGCCACCCAGGGACGCGGCAGTACGGCGAAGCGATCCCGCCACTGGGACGCCACACTCGCCAGGCGTTCTCCGCTCACCGCATGCAGCGGCAGCTGATTGTGCAGTACGTTGGCCCGCTCGGGCAGAAAATATTGCGGTGTGGTGACGATGAGATCGAAGTGCTCCAGCGCCGCCCAGGGTCTGCCGATGTGCACCAGTCGGGCACCTCCACCCGACTGTTTCCTGAGCCAGCGCGCCACCGGTTCGTTACGGCGCCCGGCCGTGATCACCAGCTGCGGCCAGGGCGGCTGCAACGGCGTGGAAAGCGTGGTGTCGATTCCGGCCAGGGTTGCGCCCAGCAACCGGTTGGTGACCAGTTCATACCAGCGGTAGCGCAGCTGCTTGACCTCGAACGCCCAACCCAGCGCCTTGGCCAGTGCCAGCACCTGGGTATTGTCGCCCGCCTTGTGACCGGTCAGCACCCAGGTGCGGGGGCCCGGGCGGGCGCTGGCCACTGTGTCGTTCACTGCTGCGTCAGGATTCCGCTTGGCACGCGCGGAGCTTACCGTAATCGCCGGGTATCTGCAGCGCAAATCGTTTACCATTGGCGCTGCAGTACAGTGCCCCGGGAGGGCCGTTTGGTTCTGAGCCGCTACATCACCGCAGAGATCGCCAGGCCGCTGTTTCTGGGCGTGGGTCTGCTGGTAGTCGTTTTCACCGGTTACAGCTCGGCGGTCAAGCTCGGTCAGGCGGCCGACGGCTTCATCGCCATGCCCGCCGTAGCGCGCCTGATCGGGCTCAATACCATTGTCGCACTGGAAGTGCTGTTACCCACCGCGCTGTACCTGTCCATTGTGTCCTGCCTGAGCCGCTTCTACCGTGATTCGGAAATGGCGGCGATGCGGGCGGCTGGTATCGGCGAAACGCGCATCATGCGCTCGACGGTGCTGCTGTCGGTGCTGATCGCCATCCTGGTCGGCGTAATCTCCATCTACGGTCGCCCCTGGGCCTACCGGGAGATCTACCGGATTGAGGCGGAAGCCCGCGCCGAGTTCGATATCCGCAAGATACAGCCGCGCCAGTTTCTCGAGTTGCAGGACAGCAAGTACGTGCTGTTCGCGGGCGCTGTCGACAAGAAGTCCGGCGGCCTGAAAGAGGTATTCCTGCAAACCGAGCTGGGACCGAAAATACAGGTGCTGTACGCGCAGGAGGCATTTCTGCCGCCGGTACGCTTCGGCGAAGCGCGCAGTTTTGAGCTGCTCAACGGCTATGGCTATCTGCTCGACCGACTCGGTACCCGGGACATCACGCTGCGCTACAAGGAAATGATCCTGCACATACCGACCGAGGAGCTGGATACCAGTTACCGCAGGAAGGCCGAGCCGACCATCAACCTGTTCAACTCCGATGCGCCCAAGGATATCGCCGAGTTCCAGTGGCGCATCTCGACGCCGCTGGCAACCCTGGCGCTGGCACTGCTCGCGGTACCGCTCAGCCGCAGCGCGCCGCGGGCAGGCCGCCACCGCAGTTTCTTCCTGGCGGTGCTGGTCTATGTCGGTCTGTTCAACATGACCAGTGTGGCGCGCACCTGGGTGGAAGAGGGCAAGATCGCGAGCTTCCCGGGTATCTGGTGGATCTATCTTTTCCCACTGCTGCTGTTCGCCCTCCTGATGCTGGCGCCCAGGTGGGCGCGGCGGAGGCGCTGACGTGGGTCGCCTGGATCGTTATATCGGTGCCGCATTGCTGAAGGGGTGGCTGCTGGTGTGGCTGATCATTTCGGCTATCTTCAGCCTGCTGGCGTTTGTCGATGAGCTGGAACGAACCTCCGAGCTGTACCGGATTTCCGATGCCGTGGAGTTCATTCTGTACACGCTGCCGCAACGCTCCATGGACCTGATGCCGGTAATCGCCCTGCTGGGGAGCCTGCTTGCCCTCGCGAGTCTCAACAAGAACAGCGAAATCATCGCCATGCGCGCCGCCGGCATGTCACGACGGCATTTGATTCGTGCCGTTGCGCTGCCCGCTGCGCTGCTGGTCGGCGGCCTGTACACGGTGTCGGAATACCTCTCGGCACCGCTCTATCGTCAGGCGGAAACCCAGAGGACCGTAGTCCGCGAAGGGCGTGCCAACCTGCTCAAGGGCAAAGGCCTGTGGTCTGCCAGCGAATACCGATTCTTCAATGTCCGCACCCTGCAGCACGGCAATGTGCCGAGCGGCATCTACCTGTACCAGTTCAGCCCCGACGGCCGGTTACAGGACTTTATTTTCGCGCAGAACGCGATTCCGGCGAAAAACCGCGAGTGGCGGCTTAACGACGTCCGTCACAAGCAACTGAAGAAGGGACAGCTGCGCACCACGCGCAGCGAATACCTCGATACCGGGCCATTCTGGTCCACGGACGAATTGCCCATTGTTCCGCTGTCGATCATGGGCATGACGCTGACCGGTCTGTACGAGTACGCGAGCTATCTCAGGGAGACCAACCAGAAATGGAGGGCGGTGCAACAACTCTTCTGGCAGAAAATCGCCCTGCCGTTGACGGCGGGTGCCATGGTGCTGCTCGCCACCCCGATCGGCGCCGGTATCAGCACCCAGCGCGGGTCCAGCTTCGGCAAGAGTCTCGCCATCGGCGCAGCCGTAGGCATAGTCTTTTACCTGGCGGCGCAAATCATCAATACCGGCGGTGCATTAATCGGCATCCCGGTGCCGCTGGTTGGATTTATTCCGGTTACCCTGGTGCTGCTGGCCGCTTTTGGCCTGTTCTACCGCATGCGCTGATTTGTCGCTGCTCACGCCAGCAGGCATAATCCGCACCCACATGCGCACCCACTTTGTATTCCTCGCCGGCCCGATCTGAGCAACAGCCATGCGCCTGATGCTGACTTTTTTCCGGGCCTACCCGTTTCAGACCTTCGTCATGCTGCTGGCGTTGCTGTTCGCGGGCATTGCCGAAGGTATCGGCCTCTCCGCGCTGCTGCCGCTGCTCAATGTCGCCATGCGCGCGGGTGCAAACGACACGAACGCAGCCGCCGCCCAGGATCAGAACCCGTTCGAACGCTCGGTGACCGACTTCCTCGCGGTGCTGGGGGTGCAGCCCTCCATCGGCGTGCTGTTGACGATCATCGTCATCGGGGTGACGTTGAAAAGCCTGCTGCTGCTGATCGCCAACAAGCGGGTCGGCTACACGGCGGCGCAGGTCGCAACCGACCTGCGCCTGGAAATGCTGCGCGCCATCCTCAGGAGCAGGTGGGAATACTTCATTCACCAGCCGGTGGGCCGGCTCACCAACAGCCTGGCGACCGAAGCGCAGCGCTCCTCGGAAGCTTTTGTCAACGGCGTAACGGTGATTACCTTTTCCATACAGGCCCTTATATACGGCCTGGTGGCCGTCGCGGTGTCCTGGAAGGCGACCCTGATCGGTCTTGCTGCCGGCACCCTGATTATCGGTGTTTCGCACTTCCTGGTGCGAATGGCGAAGAAGGCGGGCCGTAAGCAGACCAGCCTGCTGATCTCGCTGCTGGCGCGGCTGACCGATACCCTGCTGTCGGTGAAACCGCTCAAGGCCATGGGGCAGGAACACCTGGTCGACTCGGTTCTGGCGATGGAAACCAACCGGCTCAACAAGGCGCTGCGGCGCCAGGTGTTCAGCAGTGCGCTGCTGAACGCGGCACAGGAGGAGATGTTCGCCATCGTCATCGCGCTGGGCATGTTCGTGGCGCTGGTACAGTTCGACATGCCGCTGGCAACGGTGATGGTGCTGGTGGTGGCTCTCGGCCGCATGCTGGCGCATTTTGGCAAAGTGCAGAAACAGTATCAGAAAATGGTGATTGGCGAGAGCGCCTTCTGGTCCATGCGCAACACCATCGAGGCGGCGCACCAGGCCGAGGAGCCGCTGGCGCACCGTGGCGTGGCGCCCTCATTCACGCGCAGCATCCGCTTGCAGGACGTGGCCTTCGCCTATGGCGACAAAGCGCTACTCCAGCAGCTGTCCATGGATATCCCGCACGGCTCGCTGACGGCCCTGATCGGACCTTCCGGGTCGGGAAAGACGACCATCATCGACTTGATCATCGGCTTGCTGCAGCCGCAGTCGGGTGCCGTACTCATCGATGGAGTACCGCTGAGCGAACTTGACCTCAAGGCGTGGCGGCACATGATCGGCTACGTCCCGCAGGAAACCATTCTGCTGCACGACAGCGTGCACCACAACGTCACGCTCGGCGACCCGGCGCTCAGCGCCGAAGACGTCGAATACGCCCTGCGCGGTGCCGGCGCCTGGGAATTCACCGCGTCGCTGCCCGAAGGGCCGCACAGCACGGTTGGTGAACGCGGCGGGCGGCTGTCGGGCGGGCAGCGGCAGCGCATCATGATCGCCCGGGCGCTGGTGCACCGGCCGCAGTTGCTGATCCTGGACGAAGCGACCAGCGCCCTGGATCCCGCCAGTGAGGCGGCGATCCGCAAGACCATCGAGAAGCTGCGCGGTGAGCTGACCATACTTGCCATTTCGCACCAGACCGGGCTGGTGGAGGCGGCAGATCAGGTCTACCGGCTCGAATACGGCAAGCTGAAGGCGGTCGACAACAAGGCGCTAGCCGGCGACTAGCCCGCGCACGCGTTCCACCGCGCGCTCGATATCGCTGGGCCCACTTGCCGTCGTGGGTCGAAAGTCTTCCCCCAGCCATGCTGCCCTGCCTTCGGACAACAATCGAGCGTGCACCAGACGGATATCCCGGCTGAGACGCCGCGGTCCGAATCGCATCAGCCAGCTGTAGGTCAGCGCCGTGAACCGGAAGTCGACCTCCGGCCCGCCACCGGCTTGCATGGGGTAACCATAACCGCCCAGTGGCGCCATATACACCGGTTTGCCGGTGGCACAGGCCTCGCTCAGCATCGATACACTGTCGGCTGTCACCACCAGCTCGTCGCCCAGCGCCAGCATGCCGAAATAGGGATTGGCGCTGTCATCGGGACGCCATCGGTACAGAAAACAGGGCACCGAAATCTGCTGCTCGAAGGCACGCAGCGCGCGCGCCGGGGTGCGCGCGCTGGTCGAAACCAGCAGCGAACCGCCACGCTGCTCAGCCATGCGGTTCACCCGGCGGGCAATCTGCGCCGCAGTCTTCGGACCCAGCGTGTAGGGTCCGCTGTTACCGCCCAGAATGACGGCAATACGCGGCCCGGGCAGTTCGGCAAACTCGGGTTCCCAGGTGCGCGCCGCGGCGGCGAGCCGCGCCGCGCTGACGCGGTGCAGGGTAACACTGTTCTGCAGCACGTGCGGGTGCTCGGCGAGACGGTACTGTGGCGTGGTGACCACCAGATCGAAACGCTCCGGCGCGGCCCAGGGGCGGCCGATATGCACAATCCGCGTGTGTCCCCCGGACTGGGCGCGGATCCAGCGGCACACCGGTTCGTTGCGCATGCCGGCGGAAATCACCAGGTCCGGCCAGGGCGGCTCCAGACGGCTGGACTGCTGCCGGCGGATGCCGCGCAGGTCGCTGCCCCGGAACAGACTGGTGCGAAACTCGCTCTTGCGGTAGCTCAGCTCCTTCACTTCGAAGGGCCAGCCCAGCGCCTCGGCCAGCGCCAGGATCTGGCTGCGTTCACCGGCCCGGTAGGCGCTGATCAGCCACACCCGCGGCGCGGCGCCGGCGGCCGGCGCGGGTGATTGTCGGTGCGAGGCAACAGGTCGGTTCATAAGGGCACATGCGGGGCCGGCACCCGTAGCACCGCCGCCCAACTCCAAGTACAATTCAGCGTTTTCGAATCTAGCGACTTGCTCCCCCCGGCGCAAGCGCCGTCCCTGTGCCACGAACTGAATCCCGGTGAACCTGTTTCATGCCTGACTACAACGACTTTCTGTCCCGCATCTACGAAATACTCAAACCCTTCGCCAAACACGGCCGGATTCTCAATGAAGACAGTGAACTGGTGACCGAGCTGGGACTGACCTCGCTGCAGGTCATGGAGCTGATCGAGCAGATCGAAGACCATTTCGACATTTCGGTGCCACTCAACATTCTCCCGGATATTCGCACCATTCGCGACCTGGCACTGCAACTGGAAAAACTCACCAACTGAGCCATGAGCCTGTTTGACAAATTTCAACCCATCGTGGAGATCCGTGCCGAGCTGGAGAAGCTCGGCGTCATGCCGTTCGGGGCGGTAACCGAACAACTGCTGTCGGCGACCGAGGCCATAGTGAACGGTCACAAGGTGATCCTGGCCGGCACCAACAACTACCTCGGACTGACCTTCGACCCGCAGTGTATCGCGGCCGCGAAACAGGCGGTCGAGGAGCAGGGCACCGGAACCACCGGTTCGCGCATGGCCAACGGCACCTTCGCCGAACATATCAAGCTGGAACAGGAGCTGGCCGCGTTTTTCGACCGCAGGCACGCCATCGTGTTCTCCACCGGCTACGCGGCCACCATGGGCATGGCGTCGACCCTGGCCGGTTCGGGTGACGTCATTGTGCTGGACGCCGACAGCCACGCCAGCATCTACGACGGCGTGCGCATGAGCGGCGCCGAGGTCATCCGTTTCCGCCACAACGATGCGGCTGACCTGGAAAAGCGCCTGCGCCGGCTCGGCCCGCGCACCGCCAATACGCTGATTATCGCGGAAGGGATTTACAGCATGCTGGGCGACCAGGCGCCGCTGGCCGATATCGCCGCGGTGAAACGCGACTACGGCGGCCTGCTGCTGGTCGACGAGGCGCACTCGCTGGGCATGCTCGGCGCACACGGGCGCGGCGTGGCCGAAGCCGCGGGTGTCGAGGCAGACGTCGATTTTGTGGTCGGCACCTTCAGCAAGAGTCTTGGCGCCATTGGGGGCTACTGCGTGAGCAATCACCCGGAACTGGAAGCGATACGCTTCGGTATCCGCTCCTATATTTTCACCGCCTCGCCGTCGCCGTCCGTCATCGCCTCCACGCGTGTAGCGCTGCGCCTGATGCAGGAGCGGCCGGAATTGCGCGAACGCCTGTGGAACAACGCCCAGCGCCTCTATGACGGCCTCGAGCAGCTCGGCTTCCAGGTCAGCCCCCAGGTCAGCCCGGTGGTCGCCGTGACCATTAAGGACCGCAACCAGGCTATCGCCTGGTGGCAGGAACTGCTGCAACGCGGCGCCTACGTCAACCTGGTGATGCCGCCGGCCTCACCCACGAGCGACAGCCTGCTGCGCTGCAGCGTCAGCGCCGCGCACAGCAGCGAGCAGATCGACCGAATCATCGACGCCTTCGCGGCCCTGCAACCGAGCAGCATGGCAGGCGCGGACTGAGCATCATGGATAAACTCAAAATTGTCGGCAACGGCCCGCTGCGCGGTGAAATCAGCATCTCCGGAGCCAAGAACGCCGCCCTGCCGGTACTGGCAGCGACCCTGCTGTGCCCGGAACCGTTTACGGTGCGCAATGTGCCGCACCTGCGCGACATCACCACCACGCTGGAACTGATGGGCCGCTTCGGCACCGGCTTCGAGCTGGCCGAGAACATGACGCTGGTGGCGGACAATGCGCGCATCACCGAGCTGCGCGCGCCCTACGAACTGGTCAAGACCATGCGCGCCTCGATCCTGGTGCTGGGCCCGCTGCTGAGCCGGTTTGGCGAAGCCGAGGTGTCGCTGCCGGGTGGCTGCGCAATCGGATCGCGCCCGGTGAATCTGCATATCCAGGGCCTCAAGGCGATGGGCGCCGAAATCACCATTGAGGACGGTTACATAAAGGCCAGGGCCAGACGGCTCAGGGGCGCCCGGTTTCTGTTCGACCTGATCTCGGTCACCGGCACCGAGAACCTGATGATGGCGGCGACCCTGGCCGAGGGCACCACGGTGCTGGAGAACGCAGCACGCGAACCGGAGGTCAGCGACCTGGCCAAGTGCCTGAATGCCATGGGTGCACGCATCAGCGGCGCGGGAACCGACACCATTACCATAGAGGGCGTCAGCCAGCTGCACGGCGGGGCTCACAGCATTACCTCCGATCGCATCGAAACCGGCACCTTCCTGGTCGCTGCCGCGGCTACCGGGGGAAAAGTCCGGCTGCGCAACACGGAACCCGCCTACCTGGACGCGGTGGTGGAAAAACTGCACGAGGCGGGCGCTGAGATCAGCAGCGGTGACAACTGGATGGAGCTGGATATGCGCGGCAGGCGTCCTGCCGCGGTCAATGTCACCACCGCCCCCTACCCGGCCTTTCCCACCGACATGCAGGCCCAGTTCGTGGCACTGAACAGCATCGCCGACGGCACCGCGACGGTAAAGGAAACCATTTTCGAGAACCGTTTCATGCACGTGCAGGAGCTGCAGCGCATGGGCGCCGATATCGAGCTGCAGGGCAATACCGCCATTGTCCGCGGTGTGCAGCGGCTGCGCGGCGCACCGGTGATGGCCACCGATCTGCGCGCCTCGGCCTGTCTGGTGATCGCCGGGCTGGCCGCCGAGGGCGAAACGCTGATCGACCGCATATATCACCTCGACCGGGGCTACGAATGTATCGAGGAGAAGCTCGCCCAGCTGGGCGCAAAGATACGCCGGGTGCCCGGCCAGGACGCCAGCCGCCAGAGCCGCAGCGCCGCCGCCCGGGCCTGAGCGCCGCCGTTGGCTACCACCTGTCAACTGCGATATTGATTCATAATATCGTAGAGCCGGTCATACGCATCACAACCGCAACGTAACCAGTGCCGAGACGGCGCTGCGGGCAGCTCACTGAATCGGCACGTCTTTCGCCGGCGCTAATGTCGACGGACGTACCCTGTCGCGGATCGCCATGCAGAACGAGAACATGGACGCCGGCGCGTTATACGTGCAGCCATCCAGCAGTGGATGCGTATCCGGCAATGCTGCGCTCTCGGTGGTTACCAGCCGGTCCGAGAGGTCGTAATGCGCGGCCAGCTGCCCCTTCTGACAGACCTCCTGACAATGGTCCAGGGCCGCCCCCAGCAGACCCAGCGTGAGCAGCTCGCCCCAGGCCATGATCGGCACATACGCGATTTTGGTCGCCGTGTGCTGCGCCTCGATTCGGCCCACGTAGCCCCGGTCATAGACATAGTACGCCGTGTACCCTTGTTCGCCAGCTTCAATGCGTTCAGGTATACCGGTAACCACTTCCGCAGCGGTCCGTTCAGTGCCGGGTTGAAACACCCCCAGATCCGTCGAAGCGTGACCGAAGTAGGCACGGTGACTGGCACAACCCGAGAACCAGATGCAGCAGACAAGGGCCAGGGAGACAGCACATACCGGGGCCGCGATAAAATAAATCAGTGGAATCCCCGTGGTATTGCGCTGAACTGCCAGCGTTCGCCGCCCATCGGGTGCGTTAATTGCTCTGCCGCACTTCATGCCGCCCATGACTGGAACCTGTCTCTTGATCCCGGGCGAGCCGCGTTGCCGTCCGAAATACCGGCCTGCTTTGTCATGGATAATTCCGCTGAATGCTCGAGAGAAACCGTACTCGCCGGTTCAGCCGGGTATGCACGTGTTTTGATCGGCGGAACCGCGAGATCGAGGGCTGAATCCTCAGCGTCGAAAGTCGATCAGCTTACATTCAGAGTCCGCGCGGCTCAGCTCGGTCCCAGTGTCACTGGCGCGAACCGTTCGGACTGTTGAGCCGCTGAGGGCCACATCTTGCACAGCCGCCAGCGTTACGCTTATCGGTAACGACCCGAGTCGAGCATTCATGGAAACTATTCTCCCGGCCGGCGACCAGTCCCGGATGGAGTTCCGCCGCAGGAACCCCGCATCCGTCCACCCGCCTGTAAGCCCAAAGAACCGACCGTGATGGTCGTAATCACGCACACGACCGTGTGCATAGGGGAGATATAGTCTGTCTGGTATAAAAGTAAAGACCCTGGTGAAAATATCTTCTGGCGGCCGGCTTGCAGCGCACCCTGAGCCTCCGGCTTGTTCGTCAGTCGCCGAGGGAGATCGATTCGCTGAGCCCGTCTAGCCCTGTGGGTGCAGTGACGTACCGTGCGTTGACAGAATGGTGTATACGAAAAAAGGGCAGGAGAGGGATCCGCCACAGGTAGAACAGGGGGACAACAGGATGAGAGCGATGCACTGGCGCACAACACTCGGCAAAATCGCAGCAAGCCTTGCGATAGGGGTTCTGGTTGCCGTCAGCTTTGGTGGTATTGCCGACAAGACAGCGCAGGACTACACAGAAACGGGGTTCCGGCGCGCCCTGATTACCTACGCGACCGCCCGCGCGATCAACGGCATTATCTCCGTTGCGCAGGGAACGGAGGTCGCGATTCAGCCCGGCGGCGTCGGGGCGGTTCTGACCCCCGGCGAAATCCTCGACCCCATCAACGACCTGGTCGAGCAGTTCTCGCAGGTGATGCTGTTCAGCGCTGCGGTGCTGGGCACCCAGAAACTTCTCATCGAAATCTCCGGGTGGCTCTGGTTTTCCGCTCTGTTGGCATTCGTGCTGCTGTTCTGGCTGGCTACCCTTTGGCGGCCCGCTCGCTTTGCAGCCCGAACCCAACGGATCGCGTTGGGCGTTGCGGGGATCATGCTGCTCATCCGCTTCCTGGTACCTGTCGCTGCGATTGCCAACGAAGCAGTGTTTGACCTGTTCCTGGCGCCGCAATACGAAGCCGCCAACCGACAACTTGAATACGCTACCCGGGAACTCGGCAGTGACCAGAACAGTATCGCGCACGCCGAGGGGCGGACAGGAGCGGACAACCCCTTGCTCGAGGCACTGGGGGGCTTCTACGAATCGGCCCGGAATAAAGCCGACGTCAGCGCGCAGATTGAAGAACTGAAGGCTGCCGCCAATCAGACCGCCGAAGAGATTATCGACTTGATCGCCCTGTTCATG
>CBDTYI010000047.1:0-12476 GCA_965364565.1 uncultured Gammaproteobacteria bacterium
CCCGATGACCGTCGCCCAGGCACTGGCGATAAAAGCCGCGCCGATCGCCAGCGATACGGGTACATCCATGCCCAGCTGGCGTCGCCTCAGATCCCGCCAGGCGCTGGCGAAGAAGGGCCGTGCCGCGTACAGAATCACCGGGGTGGTGAGCAGCAGACTCACCCAGCGCAGGAAGTTGCGCAGGCTGTCACTCATTCCCTCGTAGTCACCGGCGTACAGGGCCACCGCCAGCATCATCACCTGCACCATCGCCAGTCCGGCGACCGCCAGGCGCCGCAGGGCGCGGGTCTTCTCGTCCTTGTAGACCTGTTCCTGACGCCCGGGGTCAAAGGGATGAGCATGGTAGCCGATGGCGCTGATCGCCTCGAGGATCTGGCTTAGCCGGATGCGCTGATTGTCCCAGCGCACCCGGGCACGGTGGGTCGCATAGTTCACTGCGAAATCCAGCACGCCGGGCAGCGCCTTCACGTGCCGCTCGTTCAACCACACGCAGGCCGCACAGACGATACCCTCCAGAATCAGCGCCGCCTCGCGCTGCTCGCCGACGTCCTGCTGGACAAAGTTCTTCTGCAGATCATCGCGGTCATACAGCTCCATCTCGCGCAGCTGTTCCGGGACCAGCTCGCGCGCCTGCGGGGACTTCTCGGTGCGAAAGCGGTAGAAATCACCCAGCCCCGCATCAAGAATGGCCTTCGCCACCGCCTGGCAACCGTGACAGCACATCGGCTGACGGACACCGTCGATTTCCACGCCATAGTCTGCGCCCGGCGGAACCGGGAGTCCGCAGTGGAAACATTCCTGTTGATGAGTCGTATCGGTCAAGCGCGTTACGCAGTCGGGACGGAGCAAAACGGTATTATTGCCACGGAAGGCACGGAAAACACGGAAATACACAATTTACATCATGGACTTTGGCCCACCTGGCTTCGCGATATGGACCAACCTCGGACAAACGGGGCGTCGAAACCTTTGCCCCGGAAAGAGTTCACTCAGACTAAACAGGCCCCGACACTGGTCAAGTTTAGGTTCCGTGTTTTCCGTGCTTTCCGTGGCTGTCATTCCGGGTCTTCCGAACCGCGCACAGGTTCGGCCACGGAGGTGCTGGCGTGCAGCTCGTGCAGCTGCTCGCCGCGTCGCACCTGCAGGACCAGGGTCCAGAGGCCAGGCTGCGGCAGTTCGATTGCGGCACGGTACAGGCCGGGCTCAATCTCCTGCATCGCGAAGGCCTGGTCCAGGCGACTGTCGGAAGGCCGCTGAAACATCCCCGATACCTGCGCGTACTCGACCGGCGCGCCATCCCGCTCGCTTACCTGAACCTGGAATACGCTGGTCCGGCCCGCTTCGGGCTGCCCCAGCCAGCCCTTGCTGACCTGCCAGCCGCGCTGCTGTTGACGCTCGACCTGTTCCAGGTACTGGTTGTACAGACCCTCCTTCTCCTGGTAGTCACGCGCCACCACACCCGGAAACACCGAGCGCACAGTATCCTGCTCACGCTGCCTGGGCAACAACCAGTCCGCCACCGGCTCCGGCAGCCCTTCCCGCGAGATCACCACCAGCACCCCGTCCAGGGCAAACAAGACGATAAAGAAGATCACGATCAGCGCCGGCCCCCAGTGAAACCAGCGCTGTTCGGCCCGCGTGTCCTTGCGGCGCTGCTCGCGAGCATGACTGACGATACCCAGGACATACGCTGTCACGGCCAGCACCGCCACGTACATGGCGAGTACGTCCGCGCCCGGCCAATCGATAAGGCTGTAGATCAGCAGGGCGGTAACAGCCAGCAGCGCAACCACCACCGCCGTCTGTTTCCCGTTCAGCGGCGTGACGCGGTACAACAGCAGAAAGACAATCACTGCTGCCGCGCTCCCGAGGGGCAGTGCCAGCATCGATTCCAGCATCAGTGGTCGCTACCCGGAACGAAGAAGGTGGCTGGAGCACTGATCATACCGATCTCCTGGCGCCGCTGCGGAACAATGTCAAAGTAAAAACTGCGCGCCCCCTTGACGCGGTGGCTGGATTTCCAGCGCACCCGGGCCATGACCCGAACACTGTGCTGCGCTGCCAGCTGCAGCGAGGCGAGTTGGCCGATATCGAGCTCAGCCCCCGCCAGACCGCGCATCATGACGGCTAACTGCAACGGCTGGTCGGTCTTGTTTGCCAGGTGCAACTCGTAACTGTTCTGAATACGCCCGTCGGACAGGCGCACGAACAGGGGCTGGCGAACCTGCACTACCGACATTTCCAGCGGCGCCTGGTGGCTTACGCTCCACACCAGCGCGCCAACGGCTGCGATCAGCACGGCGCCGTAGGCAAGAGTCCTGGGTTTCCAGATGCGGCTGATGGCGCCCTGAGCCTGACGCTCCGAAGTATAGCTGATCAAGCCGCGCGGCCAGCCGAGAGAACCCATGATGGTGTCGCAGGCGTCGATACACAGGGCACACGAAATACACTGCACCTGCAGGCCGTCACGAATGTCGATACCGGTTGGACAGACCTGCACGCAATAGCCGCAATCGATACAGTCACCGACACCCCGCTGCTCGCGCTGCCGGCGGGATTTCAGGCTGCGGGTGACCTTGTGGCGGCCGGCGGCGCCCTCACCGCGCGCCACGTTGTAGGCGACGATGCGGGTATCAGCATCAAACATGACCGACTGAAAGCGTGCGTAGGGGCACATGTAGGTGCATACCTGTTCACGTGCCAGCCCGGCCATCACATAGGTGGTGGCGGTGAGAAACAGGGTGGTCGCGTAGGCGGGAAAAGGCGCGGATCCGGTAAACCACTGCACCACAAGCGTGGGTGCGTTACCCCAGTAGAGGGTAAAAGTCAGACCGGTGGCGAACGCCACCAGCAACCACAACAGGTGGGTGCCCGCCTTGCGCAACAGTTTGTTGACACCGAGCGGCGACTTGTCCAGGCGAATGCGTGCCACGCGATCACCCTGTACCATACGCTCGATGAGCAGGTAGAGATCGGTCCACAGGGTCTGAAAACAGAAATAGCCGCAGAACACGCGTCCGGCGATACCGGTAACGAAGAACAGCAGCAGCGCGGCGATCATCAGGAATCCGGCCAGCCAGAACAGGTCCTGGGCATGGGCCACCAGCCCGAACAGGTAGAACTTGCGCTGCACGATGTCGAACAGAACCGCCTGGTCGGGTCCGACGTTGCGATCCCAGCGCAGCCAGGGGAGAAGAAAGTAGACCCCGTAAGCAAGACCCAGAACAGCCCACTTGATAGTGCGGAAGCGACCCTTCACGGAACGCGGGTAGATCCGGACCCGCGGCTGATACAGCGCCTGTGTGCCTGACTCCGTCATGCCTGACGTGCGCGTCTGAGGGGCTATTGCGTTGACCTACTGGCCACCACCCAGTTCGTGGACGTAGACCGTCAGCAGCTTGATCTGGGTCGGAGTCAGTCGCCCTGACCAGCCGGGCATCTTGCGCTCGACCCCGTTGGCGATGACACGCCTGACCGCCGCCTGTTTGTCGCCCAGCGACCCGCTCTCCGCAACATTGGCAATGGTCCAGATCTGGTCGGTCAGGTTCGCGGCACCCTGAGACCTCAGGCCGGTACCGGCGGCCGTATGACAATAATAGCAGCCGCCCTCACTGGTCTGGAAAATCTGCTCGCCGCGCGCCACCGCGCTCGCATCGGCTGCGTGACCGGACAGGCTCAGAACATAGCTGGCCACGTCATCGAGCTGTTGGTCGGTAAAGGTATCCTTGAATGCCGGCATGAAACCGTAGTGACCGTTGCTGATGGTGGCCTCTATTTCTTCCACCGAGCCGCCCCACAGCCAGTCATCGTCCGCCAGATTGGGGAACAGACCCGTCACACCGGCACCGCCCGCCCCGTGGCAGGGCGCGCAATTGTCGCCAAAGATTCCGTTTGCCATGGAGCGCGTGAACGCCATCATGTCCGGGTCGGCGAGAATCTCCGTATAGCTCGCCGCGGTGATGCGATCCAGATATTCCTGGCTGCGCACCGCAGCGCTGCCCTCCTGCAGCTCTTTCAGCAGCAGCGAACGCGTGTTCCAGTGCGTGGTCTTCTCGTTTCCGTCGCTGTCGACAAACGTGATGGTATTGAGAACACCTTTGGTAAAGGTGCCGGCTACCGGCCAGGCCGGATACAGGATCCAATAGATCAGCGCGAACAGCACGGTCGCGTAGAATGCCCACAGCCACCAGTTCGGCAGCGGGTTGTTGAATTCCTGCAGATCACCGTCCCAGGCATGACCGGTAGTCTGAACCGCACCCTGGGCCTTACTTTTCTCTTCGCTCATTGCTCTCAGCCTCGCCGCTGCCGGCGTTCGAATGCGAATCGTCATCCTGTAAGGGAATGTATTTATAGGACTCCAGACGCCTGGAACGCTGCTTGCCCGTGTAGACGTAGACCAGAATTCCGCAGAAGGTGAAAAAAAACAGCAATAGCGCGACGATCTTGCTGTTTTCCAGGCGTGTAATCCACAATAACCATTCCGGCATGGCGGTTGTCTCCCGTCGCGGGCGCGACTAGCGAAACTCCGTAAAGTAACCTTCGTCGTACTGACTGAAGTCCACCATGGTCCCCAGCACCTGAAGATAGGCGACCAGCGCATCCATTTCGGTAATGCGCGCCCGCTGTCCGTCATAATTGTTGGCCAGCGCCTGCTGCATGAGGTTTTCCTCGGCGCGCAGTATGTCGAGTTGCGAGGCTACCTCGGCCCCGAATTCGTCGACATTGCGCAGGAACTCCCGCTCGGTCTCCGAATAAGGTACCCCGGTCTTTTTCAGGGCCCGCATGCGGTCCTGCACGTCGGAAAAGTCCAGTTCGGTCTCCAACAACCAGGGGTAATTGGGCATGATCGACTGCGGCACCACTTCGCGCGGATTCACCAGGTGGGCCACGTGCCATTCGTTGGAGTACTTGCCGCCCACTCGCGCCAGATCGGGTCCGGTGCGCTTCGAGCCCCACTGGAACGGGTGGTCATACTTGGACTCGGCTGCCAGCGAATAGTGCCCGTAGCGCAGCCATTCGTCGCGAAACGGGCGAATCATCTGCGAATGACACAGGTAGCAGCCTTCGCGCTGATAGATATCGCGGCCGCGCAACTCCAGCGCCGAATAGGGCCGCACACCCTCGACCTCTTCCACCGTCTCGTTGATAAAGAACAGTGGAACGATTTCCACCAGACCCCCGATGCTGATCACGATCAGCGTCAGTATGATCAACAGCCCGGCATTGGTTTCGATACTTTCGTGCTTAATCACTGTCGCCTCCCCGCGCGGTCACTGACTCAAGCGCGCGCCATCTTGGCGGCAAGCTTGGCTTCCAGCTCTGCAGCCTCGATGCGCGACCTGCGTACGGTCATCAGGACGTTGTAAGCCATCACCAACATGCCGCCGACGAAGAAGGCCCCGCCCAATGCCCGCACGACGTAGGGCTCGTGCAGGAAGGCGACGGTTTCAACAAAGGTATAGGCGAGGTTGCCGTAGTCATCGAAGCTGCGCAGCATCAGCCCCTGAAAAATACCTGCGACCCACATGGCGGTGATGTACAGCAGGATACCGATGGTGGCTAACCAGAAATGCAAATAAATCAGCCGCGTGCTGTACATCCTGGTGTCATACAGACGTGGAATCAGGTGATAGAAAGAACCCATGGACACCATTGCCACCCAGCCCAGCGCACCCGAGTGGACGTGGCCTATGGTCCAGTCGGTGTAATGCGAAAGCGCGTTCACGCTCTTCAGCGACATCAGCGGTCCCTCGAAGGTCGACATACCGTAGAACGACAGGGCCGTTATCAGAAACAGCATGACAGGGTCGGTGCGCAGCTTTTCCCAGGCGCCTGACAGCGTCATGATGCCGTTGATCATTCCGCCCCAGGAAGGTAGCAACAGCATGATGGAAAAAGTTGCCGCCAGCGTCGAGGTCCAGTCCGGCAGAGCGGTCCAGTGCAGATGGTGCCCGCCCACCCACATATACAGAAACGACAACGCCCAGAAGTGCACAATGGAAAGGCGATAGGAATACACCGGCCGGCCGGCCTGCTTGGGCACGAAGTAGTACATCATGCCGAGGAACGCGGCGGTCAGGAAGAAGCCGACTGCATTGTGGCCATACCACCACTGGGTCATAGCGTCCTGCACCCCCGAGAACAGGCTGTAGGATTTCAGCGAGAACAGGCCGACCGGGACTGCCAGGTTATTAAAAATATGCAGGATCGCAGTAGCCAGTATGAATGCGATATAAAACCAGTTGGCCACATAGATGTGCGGCTGCGAACGGCGCCGCAGGGTCTGAACATACACCCAGAAGTAGGCCACCCAGGTGACAGTAATCAACAGGTCGATGGGCCACTCAAACTCAGCGTACTCGCGACCCTGGGTGATACCGAACATGTAGCTCAGCGCCCCGAGAGCCACCGCCGCCTGCCAGCCCCAGAAGGTGAATGTGGCCAGCCAGTCGCTGTACAGGCGCACCTGGCAGGTACGCTGGACAACGTAATAGGACGTCGCAAACAGTGCACTGCCGCCGAACCCGAAGATGACCAGCGTGGTGTGCACAGGCCGCAGACGACCGAAGGTGATCTCCGGGATGTCGAAGTTCAGGAACGGCCAGGCCAGTTCGGACGCAATGTAGACACCGGCACTCATTCCCAGCAGACCCCACACCAGCGCCATGATGGTGAACTTTCGAACGATGTCGTAGTTGTACTGTTCAGTACTAGCTACAGCTGCCTGTGCCATTATGCGGTGCCTCGTTTTGCGCGAGCTGGCTGTTGGTTGCCGGAATACCGATGTGCAAATCACTACATTCTAATATACGGAACTACTACTGGTAAAGCCGCAGTTCGCAGCGCGAACGAAATCCAGAGGCTCGACGCGAAGAAATGCGGGCAATATCGGGCAGGACCGAGAGCCCTGTTGCCTGCCTTGGTCAGCCGCGCGCCGCGAGCCGCGGCCACAAGTCCGCAGCGCATGTCGGCTGTGCAATTGCGGATTCATTGATTTGCGTCATGCCGCTATCATGCGCGTTGAAATAAAATGTTTTGATAGGCAGATATCTATGAACGCGCGCCTCGACACTGACAGCAGCCGCATGCACAACCTTACCCTTGCCTACCCGATCGGTGATAACCTTTACCTGAATATCACCGACCGTTGCACCCTGCGCTGCGCGTTCTGCCCCAAACACGCCAGCGAACCGCGCGTGCGCGGCTACGACCTGTCGCTCGGAGCACGCCCCGAGGTAAGCGACATCATCGCCGCACTGGGGGATCCTGCCCGTTACAGCGAAGTCGTGTTTTGCGGCTTCGGCGAACCGACGCTGCGCTTGAAACTGGTACTGGAGGTCAGTGACTACATTCAGGCCCGACACGGCCGGGTCCGGGTCAACACAGACGGGCTCGCCAACCTGGTGCACAAACGCAATGTCTTGCCCGAGTTGGTCGGGCGGGTCGATGCCCTCTCGGTTTCCATGAATGCCCACAACGAGACGGTGTACAACCGGCACTGCCGCCCGGCCTTGCGCGGCTCCTATCAGGCCATGCTGTCATTTCTCGAGCAGGCGCCACGCTATATCAGTGAAGTAACCGCAACGGCTATCGACGGCCTGCCGGGAGTCGATATCACTGCCTGCCAGAGGCTGGCAATGGAACGCGACGTGCAGTTCCGGCGCCGGGTGCTCGACGTGGTCGGCTAGTCTACCCGGCCAGGCCCGCGGTTCAGCCGAAGTAGCTCAACAGGTATGGCACGTAGTGGTCCACCAGCAGAAAGGCGAACAGCGCCATCAGATAGATAATCGAATAGCCGAAGGTCTTCATTGCCTGTTTGCCGCTGTCATCGCGCATCAACACCCAGGCGTGATACAGGAAACCCGCGCCGAGCCCGAGCGCACCCAGTAAATACAGGGGCCCACTCATGCGCGTGGCGAACGGCATGATTGACACGACCACCAGCAGAATGGTGTACAGCAGGACCTGCAGGCGGGTGAATTGCACGCCGTGGGTCACGGGCAGCATGGGGATGTTCACCTTGGCGTATTCATTACGCCGGTGTATTGCCAGGGCCCAGAAGTGTGGCGGCGTCCAGACGAAAATGATCAGGAACAGCAGCAGTGCATTGGGGTCGACAGTGCCGGTTACCGCGGTCCAGCCCAGCACCGGAGGCGCCGCGCCGGCGGCGCCGCCGATAACGATGTTCTGCGGCGTCGCGCGCTTCAGGTACAGCGTATATACCACCGCGTAACCGATCAGGGAGGCGAAGGTAAGCACCGCCGTGAGAGGATTGACGAACTTGACCAGAATCCACATGGCCAGCCCGCCAAGCCCCAGCGCAAAGGCGACGCAGTTGCGAGCGGTGAGATGGCCGCTGGCGACGGGCCGGTTGCGGGTGCGCGCCATGCGCGAATCGGCGTGCTGGTCAACCACATGATTGATGGCCGCGGCGGACGCGGCTGCCATACCGATACCAAGCATCCCGAATATCAACGCCTGCAACGGCACCATGCCTGGAACAGCCAGAAACATGCCGACCATCGCCGTGAAGACGATCAAGGCGACCACCTTGAGCTTGCATACGCCCAGATAGTCGCGCCAGCTGCCGGCCGCACTGGCCGTAATCGAATAATTCATGTTCGCCCCCAACGCGTTGCCCGGATCAACAGCCGGTCTTCGATCGGCTGCTATTCTAACCCAATCCTGAATACTTTAAGAGTCTTTCCAGATCCTTGATCATGCCCCTGGGCTCGTCCTCGGGCTGGTAGCTCATCATCAGATTACCCAGCGGATCGACCAGGTATACCCGGCCGGCGCGCATCGGGTCCTGCTCATCCAGTGCGAATGTTTCGAGCACCTCTGCCGGCACCCGATCTGGCAGCGCCGCCATTACCTGCCCCGGGAAATGCTCAGCCAGTTCGGCCCGCTGTCCCGGCCTGAGGGCCGCCCGCTCCCAGAGCATCAGGCGCTGTATCCGATCGATATTCTTGCCCTGGGCCAGGCGCACCTGGCGCAGGTTGTACAATTGTCTTACACACGGCTCGGCACACGCGCCCTGCGCGAGATACACCAGCGTCCACTTGCCGCGCAGAAAGCTCTCGTCAATCCTGTCACCGGAGAAGGTTTCGAACTCGAAAGCGGGCAGCGGCCGTAGCGGAGCGATCAGCTGGCCGTGATTCGATGTACCGGCAGGACGCCATTCGGGGAAAACATAAAATGCGAGCCAGGCGAGTACCACGGGAGCACCGAAAACCGCCAGTAACAGCAGCAACGAAATGCGCGAGCGAGTGCGCGGCGCGGGAGCATGTTTCACAGTTTCCATAACCTCACGTAAGCTTGCGTGTATTGACCACCAGGTAGATCACCAGCAGGGCCGCGGCAAGTCCAAACCATTGCACAGCGTACCCGACGTTGCGCTCCGGCCCGAAGCGCAGCGGCTCCCAGTCGCGGACAAATCCACCGTCCTGATCGGGATCCAGCAACACCACTACCGGCAACAGGGGATAGCCCAGCTCCTGCGCCAGTATGTGCGTATCGACCCGCTGAATGCGGTAGGGCCAGCCGGTTCGAGGCTCTTCTTCACCGAGCGTGAAACTGTCGCTGGCCGGCAGCTTGATGCGCCCAAGGATGGTTCGCGCGCTGGAATCGACCGCCGGATCGGGAAGTTGATCGCGGGTACCGCCCAGATCAATCCAGCCGCGATTCACCAGCACCGCCGCACCACTCTCCCGCAGCACGAACGGCGTAAGCACATGATAGCCAACCCGTCCGTTGTGAGTACGGTTATCCAGCAGAAATTGGCGGTCCGGGTCGTAGTGCCCGGCTGCCGAGGCAATCTGGTAATTGAAATCGCGGTACGACTGCAGGCCCGGCTCAAGCTGTATTACCGTTGCATCCCGGTCCGTGTTGTAGCCTGCAAGCAGTGCGCGCTTCTGTTCGGCCCGATCCAGTTGCCAGAATCCCAGTGACATCAGCAGTCCGAGCAGCAGCAAAGTAACTAGGCTCGCCCACAAACCAGGCCTGAATTCCAGCTTGCCGAAACGCATGCGGCGAAGGGTACGCACCACCTTTTGCACTCGCAAGCGGAATCTGCTTACCCTATACTCAGAAAATCTGATTTACTCCCCGGGCTGACCATGCTGATCAAAATCCTCATCATTGCCACACTCCTCGCAATCCTGGTCAGTCTTGCCAGCGGCATGGTGTTTCTGGTGAAGGACAAGGGGCAGAGTCAACGAACCGCCAAAGCCCTGACGGTGCGCATTACGCTTTCGGTGGCACTGTTTGGCCTGCTAATGCTGGGCATTTTTACCGGCTACATCAAACCGCACGGCATTTATCCGGCCGGGCACCCGGTAACGCAGCGCGCTCCGGCAACAGAATAAAAAAAGCGCCGCATCAGCGGCGCTTGCTTCTGACTGGCGCCAGGCTGTTACAGCAGATACACGAAGATAAACAGGCCCAGCCAGACCACATCCACAAAGTGCCAGTACCAGGCAACGGCTTCAAAGGCGAAATGCCGATCGGCCGTGAAGTGCCCTTTCATGCAGCGCAGCGTGATGACGATCAGCATGATGGTCCCCAGGGTTACGTGCATGCCATGAAACCCGGTCAGCATGAAAAACGTTGAACCGTAGATTCCGGATTCCAGGGTCAGATTGTAATGGCTGCTGTAGGCTTCCTGGTATTCGTAGACCTGGAACCCCAGGAAGGTGATACCCAACGCGATCGTTGCGAACATCCACCCTACGAGCGCGCCGCGGTTGCCCTTCTTGAGCGCCCAGTGGGCGAGCGTGATGGTGACACCACTGGACAGCAGCAGCAGGGTATTGAGGGCAGGAATCTTCCACGGGTCGAGCAAATTGAACTCGCCACCCATGTCTCCCGGACCATTGGTCGGCCAGGCCGCTTCAAAACCGCTCCACAGCACTTCGTTGGTACTTGGATCGGCACCGCCCAGCCACGGCACCGCCAAAACACGCGCGTAATACAGCGCGCCGAAAAAGGCGGCGAAGAACATCACTTCGGAGAAAATGAACCAGCTCATACCCCAGCGAAACGACCTGTCAACCTGGGTGTTGTAGGTACCGGCCTCGCTCTCGTTGATCACGACCCGGAACCAGCCGAACACCATCACCAGCAGTATCAGGAAACCGGCCACCATGAGTGTGCTACCGATACCGTCCCCATTCAGGTAGTTGCCGAATCCCTGCAGCATCACGAACAGGCCGATGGAACCGATAATCGGCCAGTGGCTCCCGTGGGGGACATAGTAGCCGCCGCTTGTACTAGTCATGCTTCAATCCTCGTATTGGCTGAATTTTTCTCAGTTGACTGCTTTCTGTTTATCAAAAAAGGTGTACGAAAGAGTCACGACTTCCACATCATCGGGTAACTCGGTATCCACCATGAACATGACCGGCATATCCCGCCCTTCACCGGCGGCAAACTGCTGTTCGGTGAAACAGAAGCACTCGGTCTTCTTGAAGTGCTGGGCCGCGACTCCCGGGGATACGCTGGGTATGGCTTGCCCCACCATGACGCGATCGGTGCGATTCTGCGCATAAAAGCTGGTGCGGTAGACCTTGCCTGGATGCACCTCCATGCGCGACACCTCGGGTCTGAACTCCCACGGCATGGTCTGATTGAGGTTGGCGACAAACTCAACCATCACGGTTCTGTTCAGGTCGGCCTCAACCTCCACGGCTTCCACACGGCCGCCAACCTTGCCGTTGAGGCCGGTCAAATCGCAGAACACATTGTAAAGCGGGACCATTGCGAAACCGAACCCAAACATTGCGGTCACGGCAAGCAGCAGACGCTTTACCAGTCTTGCGTTCGAAGCCGGTGCTGCCGTCATCCCGGACCACCCCCGGTAGAGGTAACCCACATGAACGCCACCAGAACCCCCAGCGCCACTGCGGCGAGCAGCAGCGCCAGCCTGATGTTGGCCTGTTTTTGCCTTGACTCCTGTTCCATAACTTATCCGATCAGACCTCTGCAAGCAGTTCAGGGCGCGGCAACGCGCCGCGCCCTCCCTGAGTGAGGAATACTACTTGACCTCCGGAGCGGTTGCGAAGCTGTGGTAGGGCGGCGGCGAGGACAGGGTCCACTCCAGACCCTCTGCGCCTTCCCATACTTTGTCGGTTGCTTTGGCGCCGCCGCGTACGGTTTTCCATATGATGTAAACAAACAGCAACTGGGTCAGACCGAAAGCGAAGCCGCCGATACTGGAGATCTGGTTGAACTCCGCGAACTGTACCGAGTAGTCCGGGATGCGCCGCGGCATCCCTGCAAGCCCCAGGAAATGCTGCGGAAAGAAGAGAATATTGACGAATATCGTCGACAACCAGAAATGCAGCTTGCCGAGCTTTTCGTCATACATGTTTCCGGTCCATTTCGGCAGCCAGTAGTATGCCGCAGCGAACAGGGAGAACAGGGAACCGGTCACCAGAACATAGTGGAAATGTGCCACGACGAAATAGGTGTCATGG
>CBDTYI010000048.1:0-12323 GCA_965364565.1 uncultured Gammaproteobacteria bacterium
ATGCGCTCAGCCGGGAGCGCCTTGAGAAAACGGTCCGCATCGTAGCGGTGGTTGATGCTGTTGACGTAGATGTTGTTGACGTCCAGCAGCAGGTCGCAGTCGGCTTCCGCGAGCACCGCGGTGATGAAGTCGATTTCCTCCATCTGCTTGCCCGGCGCGGCGTAGTAGGAAACGTTCTCCATGGCGATTCGCCGTTCCAGAATGTCCTGGCTGCGGCGGATGCGTGCCGCGACGTGCTGCACGGCTTCTTCGGTGAACGGGATCGGCATGAGGTCATACAGATGGCCGTCGTCGCTGCAGTAGCTGAGGTGTTCGGTGTAGGCGCGGATTTGATGCTGATCGAGAAAACGCTTCACACGGTGCAGAAAGGTCTCGTCTAGCGGGCTCGGTGCGCCGATGGACAGCGACAGCCCGTGACACACGAAGGGGTAGCGTTCGGTAAAGGCGCGGAACTGCTTTCCGTAGCGACCACCCACCCCGATCCAGTTCTCGGGGGCGACCTCGTAGAAGCCGACCTGAGCGGGAGGCTGGTCCGCGAGCGGACCCATCAGGGTCCGCCGCAGCCCGAGACCTGCGCCATGAACGGGGTAAGCTGACTCCTTCATGGCTGTAGCGGCTTAGTTACCGGAGCCGCACTTGCCTTCGGCTTCCTTCTTCATCCCTTCGCCACATTTGCCTTCGGCTTCCTTCTTCATCCCTTCACCGCACTTGCCTTCTCCGCACTTGCCTTCTCCGGCAACCATGTAACCGCTGGAAAGCTCGTTCATGGCGAACGGATTTTCGGCCGCGTTGGCGACGGACGTACCGGCCAGCGAAGTGACGAAAGCGGCGCCGAGGGCGGCGGCAAGGGGTTTCATTGCTGTTTTGTTGGGCATTGTACTGGGCCTCCTTAAGGCTTGCTTGAGAGCTGCGGTACCCGGGTACCGCGGTTGGACCGGCATTCTCGGCCTCCAGTCGTCTTGACTGACAGCCTGTACGACCAGCCGGTATGGAAAAAGTTTCCGGCATCGCTCTGCCCGGAAACCCGAAATAAACAAAATCGCTGCCAGTACACCATGTTCCGGCTACTGGGCACTACCTCGCAAGCGCGCGGATACAGGCCAGGTAACGCGCTTCGTCGGGCGCCGTTGCGTCACGCTGGGCCCGCCAGAGCATCTCCGCCAGGCACTCCATGAGCTGGTGTTGCAGCTGGTGCGCATCCGTGTATCCCGCCAACAGCTGCCGGTACAGCTCGCGAATGCCGGGCGGGCGATCGGTGCTGATCTGTTCCTGAATCGCCAGGTGCATGCCCATGTGCAGGAACGGATTGCTCTGCCCCGATTCGGGCAGGTAATCCCGGCTCAGCGCCCGTTCCGGGTGTTCCAGCAGGGACTGGTACTCCGGGTGCTGCGCGATGACCGATACGATCTGCGACTGCAGCGGCTGCAGCGGTTTGCCCCCGCAGTGGTCCCGCCACGCCTGGCAGTAGACTGCACGGAGCTGGTCCCGGTCCTGTCCAAAGAGCATGCTGACTCCTGCCTGTGAGCGGCGAAGGGTACTGAGTTTTTCCGCTGTCTTGCAAGTGTAGATTAAGGAACTTCATGACTGGTTCGCTTCTCGTCATCCCGGCGCATGCCGGGATCCAGTGAATCCAGCGACATGGATTCCGGCATGCGCCGGAATGACGGATTAATCAGAGGTTCCTTAACCACAAATACCCCTGCGGGCATAAAGGAACGCGAAGGCGCACCCAGGAAAATCCTGTTCTGGCCAAAAACCTTCACCTGAACCGCCACCCCTTGAGCAAGCGGGCAGCAAGCCCGGAGCACCAGCGGCGTTTGCCCGCAACGGGGATGGCGAGACGCGAGCCCGACAAAAAAGTTTTTTCATTTGCGCGCCCTGGTGCGCCTTTTTGGTAACAGGTTGTTTTGAATCAGCCAGCAACAAAGGCGCTACAGGGGTGGTCCTGTGTCAAATTTCTGTCTTGTGTTTGTATTCGCACAGGTCTTCGATGATACAGCTG
Organism: uncultured Gammaproteobacteria bacterium; assembly: GCA_965364565.1. Classification (GTDB taxonomy): domain Bacteria; phylum Pseudomonadota; class Gammaproteobacteria; order DSM-19610; family DSM-19610; genus Thiogranum. The sequence goes on from CBDTYI010000048.1 coordinate 2,003, forward strand.
CCACAACGCGGCTTGCGCGCGATACAGGTGTATCGACCGTGCAGTATCAGCCAGTGGTGGGCGTCTTTTCTGAATTCCTCCGGAACCAGTTTCACCAGCTTGCGTTCCACCTCGCTGACGTTCTTGCCCGCGGCGATGCCGGTGCGGTTACACACCCGGAAGATGTGCGTATCGACGGCGATGGTGGGCTGGCCGAACGCCGTGTTCAGCACCACATTGGCGGTCTTGCGGCCCACTCCCGGCAGGGCCTCCAGAGCCTCGCGCTGTTGCGGTACGGCGCCCTGGTGCTGGTCGACCAGTATCCGGCTGGCTGCGATGATGTTTTTCGCCTTGTTATTGTAAAGCCCGATGGTCTTGATGTGCTGCCTGAGTCCTTGCTCGCCCAGCTTCAGCATGGCTTGCGGCGTCTTGACCTTTTTGAACAGCGCCTCGGTGGCCTTGTTCACCCCGACGTCGGTGGACTGCGCCGAAAGTACCACTGCAACCAGCAGCTGGAAGGCGTTACCATATTTCAACTCGGTGGTCGGGTGGGGGTTTTCCCTGCGCAGCCGGGTGAAGATTTCAATGCGCTTTGCTTTGTTCATTAACGCAATTCTACCGCGAAGGCGCGCTGAGGCGCACGAAGGGAACCCGCTTCCTGGCGGGAAAGCCGGTCTGCAAGCCAGGCGGTCTCTGATTCATTCGTCATGCCGGCGAAGGCCGGCATCCAGAGTGTCGCAGACGCTGGATCCCGGCGCGCCGGGACGACGGCAAACGAAGCGAGCAGTGGCTTAGCTAACACGGCCCACGTGGCCGTGTTCATCTCTGACCCTGGTAACAGCGCATTCAGGTGACAGGACCAGCGAGACGTTGTCCCGCAAATAGAAGACTTTCCGTGGCGCGCCTTAGCGCGCCTTTGCGGTTAATGTTTCAGGTGCTCGGTACAGCGTCAGCGGTGGCGATCTTCTGCGCATGCCTACGCTGCATACGGGTGTCGACGATGTTCTTCATGGCGATCAGCAGGCCGAGGCCGATGAAGGCGCCGGGTGGCAGGATGGCCAGCAGGAAACCGCTGTAATCTTCCACGAACACGAGGGTCATGGAACGCGCGGCTTCACCGAACATGAGGTGTGCCTGGGAGAACAGGGTGCCGTGGCCGATGATTTCGCGCAGCGAGCCGAGCGCCACCAGCACTAGGGTGAAGCCCAGCCCCATGCTCAGCCCGTCCGTGAACGCACGCCCCACGGTATTCTTGGAGGCGAAGGCTTCGGCGCGCCCGATAATGGAACAGTTGGTGACAATCAGGGGGATGAAAATACCCAGCACCTTGTACAGCTCATGGAAGAACGCGCTCATGGAGAGCTCGATGATGGTGACGATGGAGGCGATCACCAGCACGAAAACCGGGATGCGGACCTCGGGGCGCACCAGCGAGCGTATCAGCGAAACCGTGACATTCGACGCTACCAGCGTCAGCAGAGTGGCCAGCCCCAGCCCCAGCCCGTTGATAAAGGTGCCGGTCACGGCCAGCAATGGACACAGGCCCAGCAGCTGCACCAACCCGACATTGTTGCGCCATAAGCCGTCGCGGATGATGTCTGGGTAAGAGGTCATGGCTGTGCCGCTGGTATGGGATCCTTTTCGAACAGCTCGTGGCTGTGAGCCTGGAAGTATAACAGAGCTTCCTTGACCGCTTTGACCACCGCGCGCGGGGTAATGGTGGCGCCGGTGAACTGGTCAAACGCGCCGCCATCGCGTTTCACTTTCCAGCGTTCCTCGGGCGGGTTGGATAGCGACCGGCCGCTGAAGCCCAGAATCCAGTCCGAGCGGTCGGCCTCGATGGCGTCGCCCAGGCCCGGCGTTTCGCGGTGCTGTACCACGCGTACTCCGGCCAGGGTTGCGTCGACATTGATCGCCACCAGCAGGCGTATGGTCCCGCTGTAGCCATCCGGTGCCACCGGGGCCAGCACCGCGGCCACCGGCCAGCCGTTCTTGCGTGCGCGGTACACCGGTACCGGTTCGCTGGTACCGAGCAGCTCGCTGTTGCGGACATACACGACGTCGCTGAAGATGTCGTTGTCGTAGAGTTGTTCCGGTACCAGCTCGTTCAGGCTCTTGAGCAGGGCGCGCCGCTCGTTGTCGGCGATCTTCTCGGCCGTGCCGTCGAAAGTGAATGCCACCAGGCCGGCGCCGATGACCGCGAACAGAAACAGGAATACCGCAGACAGGGCGATCGGCCGGTAGACCGTCATTCCGTGGGGTCCTTGTGCCCGAACACGCGCGGCTGGGTGTAGTAATCGATGGTGGGTGCTGCCATGTTCATCAGCAGCACCGCAAACGCCACGCCGTCGGGATACCCGCCCCAGGTGCGTATGACATACACCAGTACGCCGATGCCGGCGCCGTAGTAGAGGCGACCGCGCGGTGTCGTGGCTGCCGACACCGGGTCGGTAGCGATAAAGAACGCGCCCAGCATGGTCGCCCCGCTGAACAGGTGAAACAGCGGCGAGGCGAAGCTGTCCGCATCGGCGATATAGAACAGCAGCGCGGTGACGAACAGGCCCGCGAGCATGGCCACCGGAATGTGCCAGTGGATTGCACGCCGCTGCCAAAGCCAAACACCGCCGACCAGGAATGCAAGATTGACCCACTCCCAGCCGTAACCCGCGAAACGGCCGAACAGCGGTCCGGAGACGATTTCGCTCCAGGTCAGGTTCTGGCCAATCTGGGTCTTGTAGCTGTCCAGCGGCGTCGCCATGGTAAGCGCGTCCAGGGTCGCGCCCTCCGGCGGCAGCTGCGCGAACACAAGGCCCAGGGTGTCCACCAGCGACAGCATTTCCCCGTCGATGCCGCGCGGCGCCGACCACAGGGTCATTTGCAGCGGGAAGGAGATGATGAGTACCACGTAGCCCACCATGGCGGGATTGAAGGGGTTGTAGCCCAGTCCGCCGTACAGCTGCTTGGCGACTACAATGGCGAAAGCGGCGCCGATGAACGGAATCCACCAGGGTGCCAGCGGCGGCAGCGCCAGGCCCAGCAGCAGGCCGGTGAGAACCGCAGTGCCGTCGGACAGTATCGGCAGTACCGCCTTGCCGCGCAGCTTCAGCGCCACCGCCTCGGCCGCAACGGCAGTCGCCGTTGCGACGGCGAGGTTGATCAGCACGCCCCAGCCGAACAACCAGAACAGGCACAGCGCGCCGGGGATCAGGGCCAGCATTACCTGTACCATCAGCCGGCTGACGTCGTTGCCCGGCGGCAGATGGGGTGAGCTCTGGGTCGGGAATTCCATGCGCCTGCTAGTCGTGTTCGCCGGCGCGGCGCCGATCGATCTCGGCGATCTTGGCGCGCTGTTCGGGGGTAAGATTGTTGGTGTTCTTCGCTTCCGCATCCTGCGCAGCCCGGCGCGCCTTGACGCGTTCCAGGGCAGCAGCAATTTCGGCCTTCTTGGCGTCGGCGTCACCCGCCTTGGGACGGTCCAGGGCCTTCCTGGCGCGGGCGCGGCGCTGCTCGAGTTCGCGCTTTTCGCGCTCCAGACGCTCGATGCGAAATTCGTGGCGTTGCCGCGCGATGTCGGATTTCTGCCGTTCGCGCTCCAGGTCCCAGATCTCGGTCTTGGCGAAGCGGTAATACTGCACCAGGGGTATGTGGCTGGGGCACACCTGGGCACAGCAACCGCACTCGATACAGTCGAACAGGTTGTAGTCCTGGATACGGTCGAAGTCGCGCGCGTGCGCGTACCAGTACAGCTGCTGCGGCAGCAGGCCGGCCGGGCAGGCAGCGGTGCATTCTGCACAGCGTATGCACGGCCGCGCTGGTGGCGGTTTGGGCGCTTCTTCCGGACTGGCGGCCAGTATGCAGTTGGTGGTCTTGATAACCGGTATCGAGTCACTCGGCAGGGCGATGCCCATCATCGGCCCGCCCATCATCAGGCGTGACACCTGCTCCGTATACCCACCGCATTGCGCGATCAGCTCGGCGATGGGTGTGCCGATGCGCACCTCGAGGTTGGCCGGCTCGTGCACGCCGGCACCGGTGACCGTGACCACGCGTGAGATCAGCGGTTCGCCCTGTAGCAGCGCGCGCGCCACGGCGTCTGCGGTGCCGACGTTGTGGCACACAATGCCCAGGTCGATGGGCAGTCCCTGGGTGGGGACTTCCTCGCCGGTCAGGGCATAGATAAGCTGGCGCTCACCACCGGCCGGATACACCGACGGCACTGCGACGAGCCTGATGTCCGCTGCGCCCGCAGCTGCCAGCGCGGTCTGCAGGCAGCGGATGGCGCCGGGCATGTTATCCTCGATTCCGATCACCACCTGGCGCGCGTGCAGCGCGTGGCGCATGATGCGAATGCCTTCGATAATTTCGACCGGGCGCGTGCACATCAGTGCCTCGTCACAACTGATGTAAGGCTCGCACTCGGCGGCGTTGATGACCAGTAGTTCTACCTCCCGGCCCGGCCCCGGGTTGAGTTTAACCGAGGTCGGAAAACCGGCCCCGCCGAGTCCGACGATGCCGGCATCGCGTACCCACCGCCGGATTTCCGCCGGATCGGTTTCCAGCACCGACGCCATGTCAATGCCGGTATCGGCGCTGCGATCGGCGCCGTCGGCGGCGATGACGATGCATGGCGCCTTGAGCCCGGAGGGATGCGGCACGTGGTAGTCGCCGATGTCAATGACGCGTCCGGAGGTCGGCGCATGAATCGGCGCACTGATATAGCTGAGCGAACGGGCGATGAGCTGCCCCTTGAGGACGCTGTCGCCTTCCGCGACCAGCGCTTCCGCCGGTTCACCGATATGTTGGCTGAGCGGCACATACAGGCGCTCCGGCAGGCGCGCCGAGCGCACCGGTTGGCGCAGTGACTGGGCCTTGTTCGGTTGCATGCGTAGGCCGCCGGGGAAGCGCCTGGGCGTGTCGAGCAGAGTGATCATCGCGGAACACCCTCGCGCAGCGACGCGGCTGGCACTCGGGCCGCGGGCGGGGCGTAGCGAAAATCGGTCGGGGGCATCTGCATCAGCTCGCGCTCGATGCCGCGGCCACCGGCCGGTGCTCGGTGTCGGGGTAGGGCCATTTCCAGTCGCGGATATCCTGTTTTACGGTAACCATTTCGATGCAATCCACCGGGCAGGGTGGCAGACACAGCTCACAGCCGGTGCATTCCGATTCGATCACGGTATGCATCTGCTTGGCCGCACCGAGGATAGCGTCGACCGGACAGGCCTGGATGCACAGCGTGCAGCCGATACAGGTGTTCTCATCGATCACCGCAACGGCTTTCTCGGCGTGTACGCCGTGTTCCTCATTGAGCGGCTTGACGTCAACGCCGAGCAGGTCCGCCAGAGCCTGAATGGTGGTTTCACCGCCCGGTGGACACTGATTGATTTCCGCCTCGCCCGCGGCAATGGCTTCGGCGTAGGGCCGGCAGCCGGCAAAACCGCACTGACCGCACTGGGTCTGCGGCAGCAGTGCATCGACCTGGTCGACCACCGGGTCGCCCTCGACCCGGAAACGGATCGCGGCATAACCGAGCAGCAGCCCGAACAGGGCGGACAGAATGCCGATGGCGAGCATGGCAGTCAGCATGGCTAGCCCTTGATCAGTCCGGTGAAGCCCATGAATGCCAGCGACATCAGGCCGGCCGTTATCAGCGCAATGGCCGAACCCTTGAACGCCTCCGGCACGTCGGCAACCGCTATGCGTTCGCGTATCGACGCAAACAGGATCATCACCAGCGAAAAACCGACCGCAGCACCGAATCCGTACACCGCCGACTGCAGGAAGCTGTGTTGGTGCTGCACGTTCAGCAGTGCCACGCCCAGCACCGCGCAGTTGGTGGTGATCAGTGGCAGAAATATGCCCAGCACCTGGTACAGCAGCGGGCTGGTCTTGTGAACCACCATTTCGGTGAACTGCACCACCACGGCAATTACCAGGATGAAAGTGATGGTGCGCAGGTACTCCAGACCGAGCGGTGCCAGCAAATACTCGTTGGCCAGGTAACTGCACACCGAAGACAGGGTCAGCACAAAAGTCGTGGCCAGCGACATGCCGGTTGCGGTCTCCAGTTTGCGCGACACGCCCAGAAACGGGCACAGGCCAAGAAACTTCACCAGCACGAAGTTGTTCACCAGCACGGTGCTGACCAGAATCAGTGCCAGTTCAGCCATCAGCGATTTCTATCCCATGCTGCGCGTGACGGTTCACGTTCTGATTATTAACCACAGAGGAACACAAAGGACACGAAGGAAAGACTATTACTGGTTTCGTGGCCTGTGCGAGCTCGATGCCCTTTGTCCTCCTTTGTGGCTCAGCAAAGGTTGTTTTGTCGGCATACCTCGCCGAGCGTCCGCGCAGCGCAACAAGGCTTGGGTGCCGATGGGTCTTGACCTGGCGGGCACTGACCAGGAGGGTATACGACAACCACAAAGGAAAGACCGTATCGGGTTTCATGACTGCTTTTCCCTTCGTGTCCTTTGTGTGCCTTCGTGGTTAAGAAAGGGTTATTTCACCCTCATCCCCGGCTGGGCGCCCGAATCGGGCTCGAGGATGAACAGCTCTTTGCCCCCCGGGCCGGCGGCCAGCACCATGCCCTCGGAGACGCCGAAGCGCATCCTGCGCGGCGCCAGGTTGGCGACCATCACGGTGAGCCGGCCTTCCAGGTCCTGCGGCGCATAGGCGCTCTTGATACCGGCAAAGACATTGCGTGTCTCGCCGCCCAGGTCCAGGGTCAGCGCGAGCAGTTTGTCGGCTTTTTCGACCGGTTCGGCCTTTACGATGCGCGCCACGCGCAGATCCAGCCTGGCAAACTCGTCATATTGAATGGTGGCCGCAATCGGTTCGTCTGCCAACGGTCCGGCCGCTGTGGCGGACGCCGCGTCGGTCGCCTCCAGGTGTTCGCGCGACGCCGCCACCATGGCCTCCACCGAAGCCGGCTCGATGCGGGTCATCAGCGGCTTGAATTTCTCGATACGATGGTCGAGCAGCGGCTCGGCGATGTCGTCCCAGCGCAACGAAGGCAGGTTCAGGAACGCCTGGACCTTTTCCGCCATGCCCGGCAGTACCGGTGCCAGATAGGTGACCAGTATCCGGAACAGGTTGAGTCCGACGCTGCACACCTCCTGCACCTCGTGTCTGGCGCCCTGCTGCTTGGCCAGCACCCAGGGTTTACGATCGTCGATGTACTGGTTGGCGATATCCGCCAGCGCCATGATTTCGCGTATGGCACGACCGTATTCGCGCGCTTCGTACAGCCGCGCGATCTCCTCGCCGGCTTGCACGAAGGTCCGGTACAAGTCGGCCTCGGTATTGTCCGCCGCCAGCTGGCCGCCCGCGAGCTTGTGGATGAAGCCCGCGCAACGGCTGGCGATGTTGACCACTTTGCCGACCAGGTCCGCGTTTACCCGCTGAGTGAAGTCATCCAGGCTCAGGTCCAGGTCGTCCACGCCGCTGCTCAGCTTGGCGGCGAAGTAGTAGCGCAGGTATTCCGGATCGAGGTGATCCAGATAGGTACGCGCCTTGATGAAGGTGCCGCGTGACTTGGACATTTTCTGGCCGTTCACGGTCAGGAAACCGTGCGCGAAAATCGCAGTCGGCCGGCGCAGGCGTGCGCCGCGCAGCATGGCCGGCCAGAACAGCGCATGGAAGTAGATAATGTCCTTGCCGATGAAGTGGTACACCTCGGCGCTGCTGTCTTCGTTCCAGTAGGCGTCGAAGTCGGTGCCGGTACGTTCGCAATACTGCTTGAAGCTGGCGAGGTAGCCGATCGGCGCGTCCAGCCACACGTAGAAATACTTGCCGGGTGCGCCCGGGATCTCGAAACCGAAATAGGGTTCGTCGCGCGAAATATCCCATTCGCGCAGGCCGTCGGCGAACCACTCGTTGAGCTTGTTGGTGACTTCTTCCTGCAGGTGCCCGGCGCTGGTCCAGTTGCGCAGCATGGCTTCGAAGTCGGCCAGCCGGAAGAAGTAGTGCAGCGATTCTTTTTCTACCGGCGTCGCGCCGGATACCGCAGAGCGCGGATTTTTCAGTTCCGTCGGCGAGTAGGTGGCGCCACAGGCCTCGCAACTGTCGCCGTACTGGTCGGGCGCGCCGCAACGCGGACACTCGCCCTTGATAAACCGGTCCGGCAGGAACATCTGCTTCTCCGGATCGTAGGCCTGGGTAATGGTGCGGGTAACGATATGCCCGGCGTCGAGGTTGCGCTGATAGATCAGCTCGGACAGTTCGCGATTCTCGTCGGAATGGGTGCTGTGGTAGTTGTCGAAGCCGATCAGGAAACCGGCAAAATCGGCCTGGTGTTCCTCGGCGACGCGCGCGATCAGGGTTTCGGGCGCGATGCCCTCCTGCTGGGCACGCAGCATGATGGGGGTGCCGTGGGCGTCATCGGCGCAGACATACACGCAATCGTGGCCGCGCATCTTCTGGAACCGCACCCAGATATCGGTCTGTATGTACTCGACCAGGTGTCCCAGGTGGATCGAGCCATTGGCGTAGGGCAGGGCACTGGTAACCAGGATGGTACGTTCTTGCTCCGACATGAAATTTCCTGACAGCACGTGCAGATAGCGGACATTATGCCAGATGTGGCAGGCGCGAGACATGGCTGATTGGCTAGTGTACCGGCGTGTTCACCCCCGGCTGTTGTGGTTGGCTCTTGAAGTGGCGGCGCGGCGCTCCCATGTATGGCTGTGAGTGTGGCGTGATGTTCCGTTGGACGGCGGCCCGGCGGGAACGGTCGGGTGAAGCGAAACCCCATAAACCGCAGTGAAGACCGCTATAGACCGTTTGTGTACAATCCGGTACCAATTTTTGCAAGGTTTGTCGAACCCGCACCGGTTAGCGAAAGACAGAGGACCGCATTATGGCTGAGGTAACCCAGCAGCAGATCGAAACGAAACTGAAGGAATACATCGACCCGTACATGGATAAGGACCTGGTCTCCACCAAGTCCGTGCGCAATATCATGATCGAAGGCGACCAGGTGGTCGTGGACGTGGTGCTGGGCTTCCCGGCTGAAGGCTACAAGGACGGCCTGGCCGCCAAGCTGAAGGAAATGGTCGAATCCGTCGCCGGTGTGGCCAAGGCGCGCGTGAATATCAACGTTGCCATTCAGGCGCACGCGGTGCAGAAGGGTGTCAAGACCATCAGCGGCATTAAGAACATCATCGCTGTCGCCTCCGGCAAGGGAGGTGTGGGCAAGTCGACCACCGCCACCAATCTGGCCCTGGCGCTGTCGGCCGAAGGTGCCAAGGTGGGTGTGCTGGATGCCGATATCTACGGACCGAGCCAGCCGCGGATGCTGGGTATTCACGGTAAACCGGAATCCAAGGACGGCCAGACCCTGGAACCGCTGGTCAGCTATCACGTGCAGACCATGTCGATCGGTTTCCTGGTCGACGAGGAAACGCCCATGATCTGGCGTGGCCCGATGGTCACCCAGGCCCTGCAGCAGTTGCTGAACGACACCAACTGGAGCGACCTCGACTATCTCGTTATCGATCTGCCGCCGGGTACCGGGGACGTACAGCTCACCCTGGCCCAGCAGGTGCCGGTCAGTGGCGCGGTGATCGTTACCACACCCCAGGATATCGCCCTGCTGGACGCGCGCAAGGGACTCAAGATGTTCGAGAAAGTCGAGGTGCCGGTGCTGGGTATCGTGGAGAACATGAGTATCCACATTTGTTCCAACTGCGGTCACGAAGAGCACATCTTCGGCGAAGGCGGTGGTCAGCGCATGGCGGATCAGTATGACGTCGATTTCCTCGGTGCGCTGCCGCTTGACATCAAGATCCGCGAACAGGTCGACAGTGGGCGGCCTTCGGTGGTAGCCGAGCCCGATGGGCGTATTGCGCAGATCTACCGCGAGATCGCGCGCCGCACCGCGGCCAAGCTGGCGCTGCAGTCCAAGAACTACGCGGCCAAGTTCCCGCAGATTGTGATACAGAACAACTGAAGTAGCAGATAGCCACGGAAGGCACGGACAGAGATGCAACAAAAGTTCAGCCACGGAAAACACGGAAAGCACGGAAGTGTATTGGGACGAAAGGGCGGCACGGTGTTTTCAGATGGCCGGTGCTTTCCGGTGCTCCGGGCAGCCATGTTTCAACCCGCTGGTTGAGACCGCCTCGACCAGGTGTAGCCACGGCCCCCGACACTCCCCGAATCAGAATTTCCGTGCTTTCCGTGCTTTCCGTGGCTGATTTTAGCTAAGCCTTTTTTTGCCACGCTTTTCCCGGTATCTTTGCCGCTCGATTTTCAGCGGAATACACGATGTCCATTAAATCCGACCACTGGATCCGCCGTATGGCGCAACAGCACGGCATGATCGAGCCCTACGAGCCCG
>CBDTYI010000049.1:0-12230 GCA_965364565.1 uncultured Gammaproteobacteria bacterium
GACCACGGCGTGCATGTCGTAGTATTCCCGTGCCCGCATGATCTGTTCCCACTGCTCGTCGCCCAACTGAACTCCGTCGGACTGCGCCATTTCGCGGCCGATCTCCGGCGTCCAGGTACTCATGTCAACCAGGTAGCCATCCCCGTCTCGTTCTGGTAAAGCCATAATATCCTTCCTAAACAAATCAAACATGTCCGAACATGACGTTTGGACGCGGGTACTGCCCCGGTCGTCACGCTCGCTGAGGACGCTATTAGATAAAAACCGAGCAAAATAGTCAAGTACTGCTCGAGTCATTGTTGCGGGGTATGCAGGCGCGCCGTAAGCCCCGACCAGCGCACGCGGGGCGGCTCTGCCGCGGGACGGGGCGCGAGGATTGGCCGGTCGATGGTAGCGGAGTGTTGCTGCGACGCTTATTGCAAAGTCGCAGCTGACAAACTAACCTTGCGCCAGCTGGCCGGACAAATTCTCTCGCAGCAACAAACCGACCGAGCGCTGTTCGTGGGGTCGGGCGTTACGGCCATGCTGCACCAACATGATTTCACCGGGGATTGGGGGAAAGGATCCTGTCAGCCATGCTACGCGTCGTTGTAATGAATGCCAAAGGTGGCTGTGGCAAGACCACTGTGGCGACCAATCTGGCCAGCTATTGCGCGGCCCAGGGTATCGGCGCCACGCTGTTCGACTACGATCCACAGGCTTCCAGTATGTACTGGTTGAAAAGCCGCCCGGCGGAGCTGCCGGGGATCCACGGTGTCGCCGCTTACCAGCCGCCCCCGCAGGGCATGACGCGAGCCTGGCAGCTGCGCATTCCAGACAGCACAGAATTTGTCATTACCGACACCCCTGCGGGCTACAAGGGGTTGGATATCGAAGATCGGGTTGCGGAATCCGATGTCATTCTTATCCCGGTGCTGCCCTCGGTTATCGACATTCATTCCACCGCCGACTTCATTCGCGACGTGCTGCTGATAGGCAAGGCGCGCGCGCGCAACAAGCAGCTGGCAATCGTCATCAACCGGGCGCGCCTGCGCACCAAGGCACTGGAAAAGCTCGAGCGTTTCGTCGACAGCCTGGATATACCCGTAATCGGGCAGATCCGCGACACCCAGCTGTACGTACACGCAGCGGAGCGGGGTGTCGGTGTACATGAGCTGCAGGACCGTGCAGCGCAGCAGGACGCCGAGTGCTGGGCGCGGATCCTGAATGGGTTGCGGGATCAGCAGCGCGCCATTGTCAGGCCGGCGGGCCAGCTGGCCTACGCCATACCATCGGTCTGTACCCGCTGAGCCCAGCCGGGCTTTTCAATCCGATTTTGCTTCCTGTTTTGCCTGTTCGGTCGCAGCTCCCGACCCGGCCTCCGAGCGGCGCTTGCGCGACGGCGTATACAGCCTGGCAAACCTGCGCCGTCCGAGCAGGCGAGTCAGCGACCCGCCGATCATTGACACCACAAGCCCCGCCGCTACCGCGAGAATAAAGTAGTGCGCCCTCCACAGATAGACATACGCCGCCGTGTAGCGCTGCGCCTTGATCAGGTCGACGGCGACCTGGAAATTGGCGCCGACCTGTTCCTGCTGCGGGGGCGGCAACGGGCCGAGCGACTGCGGGCTCTTGTCAATCCAGAACCAGAGCGCCCACCCCGCAATGAATACGATTACAATAGCGCGAAACATAACCTCGTCCCCAACTCCTCCGGCATCGGCCGCCGGCCAGCCACGTCTGCGCCTGCCGCGCATACGGTCCTGCATCTCACTGGTAACGGATGCCCCGGTATTCGATCCAGCCGCCGCTCTTGAAACCCTGCGGATCGTGGTGTGTCCAGTGAATGACGCCACCGCGATCATTGCTCTCATAACGCCCCCGCAGGCGCACGTTGTCGCCGCGCCGGAGCGGCACGCGCTCGGCCAGATCGATGTTATGAGCGATCAGAAGCGTGCGCTGCTGCTGCGCCAGCTGCAGAATAAACCGCTGATGCCGCGAGCCCTCGTTGTCATCGCTCAGCAGCCGCTGCACGGTGCCGCTCAGCTCGACCCATTGCCCGGCGCGCCACGCCGCGCCGTTCTGCGCTGCTTCGCTGCCTGACGTGCGCGTCGAGGGCGCCGGCGGAACATCCGGCGCCGCGCCGTAATACTGGTACAGCGCCAGCGCAGCAATGACAACCAGCGCCAGCAGGCGTCGCAATACGGTGCGGGACAGCTTCATGCCGGGTAAGTGTACGGTGAGAGCGGCGCCGGTATCCAGGTCACAGCGTCGGATAATCGGTGTAGCCCCGTTCGTCTCCTCCATAGAAGGTGTCCGGGTCCGGCGTATTGAGCGGTGCACCCTGCGCGAAGCGGGCGGGGAGGTCGGGGTTAGCGAGAAACAGACGCCCGAAAGCCACCAGATCGGCAGCGCCTGCGCTGAGGGCCGCGCTGGCGCGCTCGAAATCATAGCCCGCGTTTGCCATATAAGTGCCGCCGAAGCGGCGCTTGAGCTCGAGGTAGTCCAGCTCCCGCGCACCGCTCATCAGGTCCCCCTCCACCACGTGCAGATAGCCCAGTGCACGCCCGCGCAACATGTCGGCAACGGCGTTGAAGGTCTGCTGGGGCTGCGAGTCACGAATGTCGTTGAAACTGTTTTCCGGGGACAGACGCACACCCACGCGCGTGCTGTCCCACACCGCGGTGACCGCAGAGACCACTTCGGCGAGCAGCCGCATGCGTTTATCAATGCTTCCCCCGTAGCCATCGCTGCGTTGATTGGTGCCGTCGCGCAGGAACTGGTCGAGCAGATAACCATTCGCGGCGTGTATTTCCACGCCATCGAAACCGGCTGCGCGTGCGTTGCGTGCGGCGCGGGCATAGTCGGCGACGATGCCATCGAGCTCCTCAGGCTCCAGTGCGCGCGGGGTCTGAAACGGCTGCAGGCCCTCATAGGTCATGGCGTCGCCCTGGGGTCGGATGGCGGAGGGGGCCACGGGCAGCGCATTGTCCGGCTGGAGCGAGGGGTGGGAAATCCGCCCGACGTGCCACAACTGCAGGAACAGGCGGCCGCCGGCCGCATGCACGGCCTGGTTCAGCGCTTTCCAGCCGGCCACCTGTGCTTCGGAATGAATGCCCGGGGTGGCCGGATAACCGACTCCCTGCGCAGAGATCTGGCTGGCTTCGCTGATCATCAGACCGGCACTGGCGCGCTGCACGTAATAGGTGGCATTCAGCCGCTGAGGCACGTTGCCCGGACCGGCGCGGTTGCGGGTCAGTGGCGCGAGCACAATGCGGTTGGGCAGTTCCAGTTCACCGAGTCGCAGCGGCGTGAAAAGGTCCGGCGCGTTGCTGGTGTCAGCGGGCATGATATGCTCCTCGTGGTCATCGGGAACCGCCCTTTCGATTGCCATTGTCCGGCAGGTTGAATCACTCGCCTGCGGCCAGGCACGGCCGCTGCAGCGCAGCGGGCGGTACTGTTACTGCTTGCCCTTCAGAAGGCTCTTCAGGTCTGCGAACGGCTGATGCGTGGAGCCGGGCGCGGACGCGTCAGCGCGGCTCGCGGCGCCCTGCGCGGCAGCCTCCAGCTGGCGCTGGTGTTCATTGTCGTGGCAATACACACAGAGCAGTTCCCAGTTGCTGCCGTCGGGGGGATTGTTGTCGTGATTGTGGTCGCGGTGGTGGACCGTGAGTTGCTCGAGATTGGCGCGTGTGAACTGGCGCGCGCAGCGCCCGCAGATCCACGGATACAGCTTGAGCGCCTGTTCCCGGTAACCCTGCTCACGCTGCTCGCGGTTGCGCTGGGAGTCGGCGACGATGCGGTCCAGCCTGCCGGGGTCCGGTTGGGTCTTCCTGGATGCCATGTGTTGATCCTTCCTTCCAATGCGCCGGCGCGGGCCGGGCAATGCCTTTTCGGCTAAGATGGTATCATAAGCCGCCAATGCAGGGAGGCCGGGCCGACTGGGCCGGGCGGCATCACCAGCACAGGGTTTCGGCAATGGGTGGCAGGAAGTTTTCCATCGTTTTTGCGCTCCTGGCACTGCTCTCGTTGACGGGCACGGAGTGTGTCTTCGTGGCCAGGTCGGGCAGTTCGAGCACCGACGAAGACCAGCAGAACTCCAACCTGGTTGTGATTATCAAGGATGGCCGGCTGATCGATGCGCCTGTCGCGGGTGTGGGTTACCGTTCCGGCACGCTGGCCGGTGTCACCGGGTCGGAGGGTGAATTTCAGTATCAGGACGGCGAACAGGTGGAATTCTTCATCGGTGACATTGCCCTGGGGCAGGCCGTCGCGGGCAAGGCGGTCATCACACCGCTCGACCTGGTGCCCCAAGGCAGTCTCGACTCGCCCGCGGTGATCAATATCGCACGCCTGCTTCAGTCACTGGATGCCGTGCCGGGCGACACCCGCATCACCATACCCGCGGCGGTGCGGGCGGCCGCGGTGCGCACCGGTGAGACTGTTTCCTCCGCGATCCGGTTTCTGGACTTCGCCGATGACGCCGCGTTTGCGAATTCCGCTGCGCAGCTGGTCGCCACGCTCACCGCTGCGTACCCCTTCACCGCGGTACTGGTGGATGCGGACAGCGCGCGGATGCACTTGCGCGCAGCATTGGCTGCGGAGGGGATAACTTCGGCGACTGCGCGGGGGGCCGGCCGATGACGAGGCGCCCGGGCTGACCCCGCCTGCCGACCCTGATCAACACTGGTGGCCGAGCTATGCTTGCAATGATGAGATCACAGCTGGAGATCCGAATTCGCCGCGCAACCAGGGCGCTGGTTAGTCTGATGTGCCTGTTTTCCGCCTGTGCCTTGCACGCCGCGCAGCCGGTGGTGTTGCTGGATATCGACGGACCCATAGGGCCAGCCACGACTGACTATGTGAGCCGCGGTCTGGAGCAGGCCACCGATGACAGCTCCGGTCTGGTGGTGTTGCGCATCAATACTCCGGGTGGTCTCGACAGTTCAATGCGCACCATTGTGCAGGACATCCTCGCTGCCCCCGTTCCCGTAGTCTGCTACGTGGCCCCGAGCGGCGCGCGCGCCGCGAGCGCCGGTACCTACATTCTGTATGCCAGCCACATTGCCGCCATGGCTCCGGGCACCAACGTGGGTGCCGCAACCCCGGTGCAACTCGGGGGAGGCGGCGGTCTGCCCAAGCCGGGCCTGCCGAAGCAGGGCGAAGACAAGGAAGAGGAAACAGCCGATAAGCCGAAGGATGCGATGAGCAGCAAGGCAATCAATGATGCCACGGCCTATCTGCGCTCGCTGGCACAGCTGCGCGCGCGCAACGTGGAATGGGCCGAGAAGGCGGTGCGCGAATCTGCCAGTGTCCCCGCCGAAGAGGCCTTGGCGCTCGGCGTGATCGATCTGGTTGCAGCCGACTTGGGCGGCCTGCTGACGGCGCTGCAGGGCCGCAAGGTTTCGGTACAGGGACGCGACTGGGTGCTGGATACCGAGGGCGCGCCGCTTGTGGTCATCGAGCCTGACTGGCGCACCCGGTTGCTGTCGGTGATCGCCGACCCGAATATCGCCTATATCCTCATCCTGATCGGTATCTACGGTCTCATTTTCGAGTTCTATAACCCGGGTTTCGTGCTGCCGGGCGTGGTCGGTGCCATCAGCCTGGTGCTCGCGTTGTTCGCGTTGCAGGTGCTGCCGGTCAACTACGCGGGGCTGGGTCTGCTGATCCTCGGCATCATCTTCATGGTGTCGGAGGCTTTCGTCGAGAGTTTCGGCGCGCTCGGCATCGGCGGGCTGGTGGCGTTCATCATGGGCTCCATTCTGCTGATCGACACCGAAGCCGGTGGTTACGGTGTCTCGCTGCCGCTGATCGTTTCTTTCAGCGCGCTGAGTGCCGTTTTTGTGTTCGGCATCATCGGCATGGCGCTCAAGGCGCGCCAGCGTGCCGTGGTGAGCGGACAGGAACAGCTGCTCGGAGCCAGCGGCAGAGTCCTGGAGGACTTTGCCGGGGACGGACGGATTCATATCCACGGCGAAAACTGGCGTGCAAAATCCGTCCAGCCGCTGAAACGTGGTCAGGCGGTGCGGGTAATACGCATCGACGGCCTGGTCCTGCACGTTGAACCTATACAGGAGACTTGATTATGCACATTGTCGTGGCCGCGCTGGCGGCACTGGTCATCGGACTGCTGGCCTGGACGTTCCGGATCCTGCGCGAATACGAACGCGGCGTAATCTTCATGCTCGGGCGTTTCTGGAAGGTCAAGGGACCGGGGCTGATTATCGTTATTCCGCTGATTCAGCAGATGGTGCGCGTCGATTTGCGTACCATTGTCATGGATGTGCCCAGCCAGGACGTGATTTCGCGCGACAACGTCTCGGTCAAGGTCAATGCGGTGATCTATTTCCGGGTGCTCGATGCCGAGCGCGCCATCATCCAGGTGGAGGATTATTACGAAGCCACCAGCCAGCTGGCGCAGACCACGCTGCGCTCGGTGCTGGGTCAGCACGAACTGGACGACATGCTGGCCGAACATCCAGCAGTTGCTCGACGAGCAGACCGATGCCTGGGGTATCAAGGTAGCCAACGTCGAGATCAAGCACGTCGATCTCGACGAGAGCATGATTCGGGCGATCGCGCGGCAGGCGGAGGCGGAGCGCGAACGGCGCGCCAAGGTCATCCACGCCGAAGGTGAGCTGCAGGCGTCCGAGAAACTGGTGCAGGCCGCCGAGGTGCTGACACGCAACCCGGGCTCTTTCCAGTTGCGCTATCTGCAGACCCTGACCGAGATTGCCGGCGAGAAAAGCTCCACGGTCGTGTTCCCGCTGCCCATGGACCTGGTCAAGCCGCTGCTCAGTATTGCGGAGCATATGAGCGACAAGGGCAAGGCGTAACGGCCACGCGGAGTGAGCGGGGCAGACGGCACCGGCCGCTATGCGCTGATCGCAGCGCTGTTTCTGCGCCTGCTGGCGCTGATCTATCTGGCGGCCTTTATCTCCACGGGGCTGCAGATCATCGCCCTGGCCGGGGATCAGGGCGTACTCCCGGTGGCCGAAACCATCGCACGGCTGCGCGCCGAGCACGGCTGGGCGGGTTTCTGGCGTCACCCCAGCATCTTCTGGCTTTCGGCCAGCAACGATGCCCTGTTCGCGGTGGCCCTGGCCGGCTGCGTGTTCTCGGTGGCGCTGCTGCTCAATGTGCTGCCGCGCCTGTCCCTGATTGCGCTGTTCGTGCTGTATCTGTCGCTGTTCCACGCCGGCCAGCTGTTCATGAATTTCCAGTGGGACTACATGCTGCTGGAGAGCGGTTTTATTGCCGTGTTTCTGGCCAACGGGTCGCGCCCGGCAGTGTGGCTGTTCCGCTGGCTGCTGTTTCGCATCCGCTTTCTATCCGGCCTATCCAAGCTCATCAGCCAGGATCCGACCTGGGCCAACCTGACTGCACTGAACTATTTTTTCGAGACCCAGCCGCTGCCGCACTGGGGTGGCTGGTACGCCCACCAGCTGCCCGAGTGGCTGTTGCGCTTCGGCACCGGTTCGGCGCTGTTCATCGAGATCGTGGTGCCGTTTCTGATGTTCATGCCGCGCAGAATACGTTTTATCGGCGCCTGGCTGACCATCATCATGCAGGTTCTGATTCTGCTTACCAGTAACCATAACTACGCCAATTTCATGGTGCTGGCTCTGTGCCTGTTTCTGTTCGACGACCGAGCTGTGGCGCGCGTGGTGCCGAAACCGCTCGCCCGCTGGGTGAACGGAGACGCGCCGGCCGCACCGGCACCGAAAGGCCTGCGCTCGGTGCTCACGGTTTCAGTGGCCGCGGTTATCTTTACCGCCAGCCTGTTCCAGATGTGGGGAATGCTGTCCGGGCGCGACAACCCCGAGCCGGTGGCCAGAGCGCTCGCATACCTGCGACCCTACCACATCGTCAATAACTATCACGTATTCCCGACCATGGACACCGAGCGTATCGAACTCGAAATCGAGGGCTCCCTGGACGGGATCAACTGGCGTACTTACGCGTTCAGATACAAACCCGGTGATGTCCAGCGGCGCCCCGAGGTCATTGTGCCCCACCACCCGCGCGTTGACTGGCTGATGTGGTTCGTGCCCAAGCACCCGATGTTCTCTCCCTGGTTCGAACAGTTTCTGCAGCGCCTGTCGCAGGGCTCGCCGGCGGTACTCGCACTGCTGGAGGACAATCCCTTTGCGGGCCACCAGGTGCCCTACCTGCGGGTGAGTGCCTACCGCTATCGTTTCGCGAGTCCGGAGCTGCGGGCCGAAACCGGGCAGTGGTGGGAGCGGGAATACCTGGGACCTTTCCTGCCCGTTCCCGGTATCCGGGGCGGCGCCGGCAGCGCGACAGTGGCGCCCTGACGGACCGCTCTGGGCGGACTGCGAACGCCGCGGCGGCGGTTCGCTAGCATCTGTCAGCGGCCCAGGGTTGGTAACCGGCTGGCATCGTGGCAGCAACGGGACCCAGGCGAATAGCTCTGTGGTAATGGAGGATGCGCGAAAGCGCCGGCTAATCGTCGCGTAACAGTATCAGCGGGCTGCGTTCCAGCACCGGGCGGGTGCCCCAGTAGCCCGCGGCCCCCACCAGCAGGGCACCGACCAAGGGCGTGGCGATCCACAGCGGCCATTTGAAGCTGTAATCGAGCTGCATGACCTGGCTGTACAGCACCCAGGCCAAAGCCTCGGTGCCGCCGGCAGCGATCAGTCCGGCCAGCAGGCCGAGGGCCGCGAACTCGGCCACATGGGCGCGGCGCAGCTGCCGGCGGCTGGCCCCCAGCGCCCGTAGCAGCGCGCCTTCGTGCAAGCGTTCGTCGAGGCTGGATTGCAGGGCGGCGAACAGCACGGCGAAGCCGGCCAGCAGCACGAACAGCAGTACATACTCGACCGCCAGCGTGGCCTGGCGGAAAATCCGGCCCACCTGTTCGATAATCAGGTCCAGTTCCAGAACCGTAACGGCGGGGAAACGACGCACCAGTTCCCGGAGCACGGTTTTGTCCCCCGGCGTGAGGTAGAAACTGGTCATATAGGTGGCCGGCAGCGTATCCAGCACACCGGGTGGAAACACCATGTAGAAGTTGGGGCGAAACGAGTCCCACTGCACGCTGCGGATGCTGGTAACCCGCGCACTCACAGGCTCGGCGCCGATGCGGAATCCCAGCTCGTCGCCCAGCTCGATTCCCAGCCGGCTCGCCAGCCGGGCTTCCACCGACACCAGCGGTCGCGCCCGGTCGCCACTGTTCCACCAGCGTCCCGACACAATGGCATTGTCTTCCTGCAGCTGCATGGTCCAGGTCAGATTGAGTTCGCGGTTGAGTGCGTTATCGGACTGAGCTTCCTTGGACACGGCCTCGCGCACCTGCTGCCCGTTGATGCTCATCAGGCGCCCGCGCACCATGGGGTACAGCTGCGAGGATGGTATACCCCGGCTGTCGAGCAGGGCCCCCACGCCCGCGACCTGAGCGGGAAGAATGTTAACGGCGAAATGGTTGGGCACGTCCACCGGCAGCTGGCGTTGCCAGCTGACCAGCAGATCGGTGCGCACCAGGGCCACCACCGCCATTGCCATCAGCGTGAGTCCAAATGCCAGCATCTGACTGATGCTGGTGCTGGTGCGCCGCCACAAATTGTTGAAACCAAAACGCCAGGTGACGCCCACCCGGCGATTCAGGCGCCGACCCAGCCACAGCAACAGGAAAGCCAGCAACGCCAGCAGGGCGGCAGCCGCCGCCGCGCCCGCCAGCACGGACAGCGTCAGGGACCAGTTGCCGGTGTAACGCCACATCAGCGCGATGACGGCGGCGACGGCTGCGCCGTAGACCAGCCAGGCCCTGGCCGGCAGCGGCAGGAGATCACGCCGCAATACACGCAGCGGCGGCACGTGGCGCAGCCGCATCACCGGGGGCAGCGCGAAGCCGGCCAGCGTGACCAGACCGGTGGCCAGGCCCGCCAGCAACGGCCACAGGCGGGTGCCCGAGGGGGCGACCGGCAGCAGATCGGCGAGCAGGTAGAGCAGCCCGTGCTGGGCCAGCCAGCCAAGCAGACAGCCGGCGGCACTGGCGAGTGTGGCCACCATGACGAGTTGCGGCAGGTACAGGCCGAGCAGATCCTGTTGCGAAGCGCCCAGGCAGCGCAGCATGGCACTCATGTCGAAATGCCGCTCGCTGTAACGCCGTGCCGCCATCGCGATGGCCACACCGGACAGCACGATGGCCGCCAGCACCGCCAGGCCCAGGAAGCGCTCGGCGCGTTCCAGCGCGCTGCCCACGGCACGCTGTCCCTCGCGCACGCCGACCAGCTCGTGACTGGGGCCCAGTCGGGCTTTCAGCCAGCTCTGGTAGCGACCCAGCGCCGTTTCGGGACCGGCGAACAGGTATTGATAAGACAAGCGGCTGCCGGGTTGTACCACCTGCGTTGCGGCCAGATCAGCCTGATTCATGAGCAGTCGCGGCGACAGCCCGAACAGGTCGCCAGCCTGGCCGGGCTCAAAGGTGAGGATGCGGGTGACCCGCAGGCTGCGCTCGCCGACGGTGACGCTGGCGCCGACTTCGATGCCGAGCCGGTTCAGCAGTTCCACTGCCGCCCAGGCCTCCCCCGGGGCAGGAATGCCGGGGTTCAGCTGGTCGCTGGCGAAGGGGGCCGTCGTCGTGCGCAACTGCCCGCGCAGGGGGAATCCGTCCTCCACCACCTTGACGCTGGACAGCTGCAGGGCGTCGCCGGCCACCACGACGCTGGCGAATTCCAGCGTCGTCGTCTGCCGCAGGCCTTGCTTTCGCGCCTCCTCCAGCCACTCCGCGGCCACCGGGCGCGGACTGCGCAGGGACAGGTCGGCGCCGAGGAATTCCGCCGACTGGTTAACCATGCCACGGCCCAGCCGGTCGGTGAAGAACCCGATGGTGGTACTGGCGGCCACCGCGATCACCAGCGCCGCGACCAGCACCCCCAGCTCGCCGGCGCGCCAGTCGCGCGCCAGCAGGCGCAGCGCGAGCCGCCACCGGGCGAGGGGTTTCACGTGCAACATTCCTCGCTCAGGATGCGCCCGCTTTCCAGGCGGATGCGCCGTTCGCAGCGACTGGCGAGGTGCTCGTCGTGGGTGACCATCACCAGTGTGGTGCGCTGCTCGGTATTGAGCGCAAACAGCAGTTCGATAATGCGCTCTCCGGTGCTGGTGTCGAGGTTTCCGGTGGGCTCGTCGGCGAACAGCACGGCCGGCTGCAGCGAGAAGGCGCGCGCGATGGCCACGCGCTGCTGCTCGCCGCCGGACAGCTGTTTCGGGTAATGCTCTACGCGCGCCTGCAATCCGACTCGCCCCAGCAGTTCCGCGGCCTGGCCGCGCGGGTCGGCTGCGCCGGCCAGTTCCAGCGGCAGCATGACGTTCTCCAGCGCTGTCAGGCTGGGCAGGAGCTGAAACGACTGGAATACAAAACCCACGAGTCGGGCGCGTACCCCAGCGCGACCGTCTTCGTCGAGGTCGTTGAGCCGCTGGCCGTCGAGGAATACCTCGCCCGCGGTGGAGAGATCGAGTCCCGCCAGCAGTCCGAGCAGGGTCGACTTTCCGGAGCCCGATACTCCTACAATCGCCAGGGTTTCGCCGCGCTTGATCTGCAGGTCGATGCCGGACAAGATGTCGAGGTGGCCGGCCGTGGTGGCAACGCGTTTGCCGAGGCCGCGCGCATCAATCATGTTCACCGCTGTCTGAGTCGTCATGTTGCGAATGTCACTGTTAATTCTGGCCCTGCTGGCGATACCGGGTCGCGGCGTTACCAGCACTATTCTCGTTGTCGGCGACAGCCTCAGCGCGTCCTACGGGATACCCGTGGAGCAGGGCTGGGTGGCGCTGTTGCAACAGCGCCTCAGCGCGCAGTGCGCCGAGTGTACCATTGTCAATGCCAGCATTAGCGGCGATACCACAGCAAGCGCGCGGGCCCGATTGCCCGAGGCCATCGACCGCCACCAGCCGGACATCGTGATCCTGGAGCTGGGTGGTAACGACGGGTTGCGCGGGCTGTCGCTGGCGGAAATGAAGGCGAATCTCGCTGCCATGATCTCCACCGCCCGCGGCCACGAGGCACGGGTATTGCTCATCGGGGTGCAGTTGCCGCCCAATTACGGCAGTGCCTACACGCAAAAGTTCCAGACGCTGTACCGGGAACTGGCGCGCGAACAGGGTGTAGCGTTGCTGCCGTCGCTGGTCGACGGCGTCGGCACCCGAACGGACCTGATGCAGAGCGACGGGATTCACCCCAATGTCGCGGCCCAGCCGCTCATCATGGCCAGGGTCTGGGAGCATCTGCT
>CBDTYI010000050.1:0-12167 GCA_965364565.1 uncultured Gammaproteobacteria bacterium
AAGTATGGTGTTCCAGAATGAAGTTCTGTGTGAGTTCTGTGCACCCGATGTACACAACAGGCCCTGTTTCCCATCCGGGAATCGGCAGATCAGGCAGAGAACCGAAGCGATTTAGGGGTTTCGTTCGACCATGGGTTGCTCAGCGTTCTCTGCGTGCTCGATGTGAGTAAACCGCTCCGGCGCAACCGTCGACAGCGGCGCGGAGAAATCTCGCACCCGGTGGCCCGGTTAGTCGGCGAATTCCAGCTCTTCGCGGACGGCTTCGGCGCCCGCGCGTGCGCAGGCTTCGTCGAGGTCGCCTCCCGGGGCGCCGCTGACACCGACGGCACCGACCAGCGAGCCGGCCGCCTGCACCGGCACACCGCCGGCCAGCACCATGACTCCGTCGAGCAGATTCAGCTCGTTGACCATGTCCGGACGGTTGCGACGCAGCTGGGCGGAGGTCGTGTTGGCCATGACCACTGCGTTGGTCTTGCCGAGCGCGAGCTCGGTGAAATAGCGGTTGGAATAGATATCCCGCATGATGACCAGCGGTTCGCCGCTGCGGTCCGCTACCACTACAGACACCTGGTATCCGTCCTTGCGGCAGGCCTCGAGCGCTGCGTCGGCAATGGTGCGTGCCATGTCGAGTGACAACAGCTTCACTTTCACCAGGCCCTCGGCGCACGCGGGAGCGGTCGCTGTCAGCAACAGCCCCGCCAGTACAGTCGTCAGTTTCTTCATGGCATTGTCTCCTTCACCGCCGCTACTTCAGCGACTTGGCCACCCGGAACCCGTTGAGGATGTAGCGAACCCCGGTGTCGTAGGTGAAACGGCTGGCCGAATGGGCGTAGGTCTTGTCGTTGCGCCAGGAACCGCCGCGGATGACGTTTTCCCGGCAATCGGACTCGCTCCACACGCTGCCATCCCTCGGCGCGCCGGCGTATGACTTGTGCCAGCAGTCGGCCACCCATTCCCACACGCCGCCGCTGGTGCCGTACAGGCCGAAGGGGTTGGCGGGAAAGGCATCGACGTCGGCCGGCGCTTCGTTGCTCCAGTCGCCGCCGCAGCCCTTGCAGTTGGCTTTGCCGTTCTGCATGCTGTCGCCCCACCAGTAACGCGAGCTGGTGCCGGCGCGCGCGGCGTATTCCCACTCCGCTTCGCTGGGCAGGCGGTAGTTGTGCCCGGTCAGCTTGGACAGCCAGCGCACATATTGCTGGGCATCGTTCCAGCTCAGGTCTTTGGCCGGCGAATTGTCAGACAGGCCGGTGGTGTTGGCGATGGCCCGGCAGCTGCCGGCTTCCACACAGGCATTCCATTGTCCCAGCGTGACCTCGTATTTACCGATGGCGAACGGGGCGCCAATGCTGACCCGGTGCGCCGGGCGTTCGCTGCGGTCGCCCCGATCATCGCCCATCACGAAGGAGCCCGGTTGCAGCAGCACCAGTTCCGGACACTCCTCGCAGTCCTTGCTGCCGGGGGCGGCGGTCGATGGTGTTGGTCGCGACACTGGAGGTGGCCTGACCGCCGGAGTTGGCGGCGCTTTCGGTTTCGGCGCCGCTTTGGGTGCCGGTGCGGGCGGGGTTGTCTTGCGCGGTTCGCGCAGCAGTTCTCCGAACACGAACCCGCTGCCGCCGCCGGCCAGATCGATGCGGTACCAGTTCTTGTCACGCACCCGGCCGGTGATGTGTACGCGTTCTCCCTTGTCGAGTTCGCCGACGCGCTCGGCGCGCGGGGTCGGCTGGCTGCGCACATTGGCATTGGTCGTGGCGATGTAATACACGTCCATGTCCTCGACGCTTGGGGCCGGCATCTGCGCCGGTTGCGGGCTCGAGTCCTTGTAGCGTTCCGCGCGTGCGCGCGCCAGCGGAGCAAAGCGGCCGTCCGGATAAGCTTCAAGATAGGCCTCGTAATCCTCGGCGTGGGTGCTGTTCTTGATGGACTCCCAGAACTCGAGTTCGTACTGGGCCTCGCCGTCTTTGGGCAGTATGCCGGCGGTCGCCGCGCCGATGCCCGAGAGGCCCAGGCACACGCTCAATACACACACTGCAAGGGATGCTTTTATCATGACTAAGGTCCGGAACTGGAGTTTTGTTATCAAGTTAGTTCAGCAACTCTGGCCAACAGGCTAGACGAGCGGGCAGATATGTGCAAGCTGTGCAGCGCCGGCGGCATCACTTGATTTAGCAGATCGGTCATCTATGCTTGGTGTTGCGAGCCGGGCCCGCGGGTCCCTGTGGCCACCAGGTTCCGCTCGAGCAACGTACGAACGGGCTCAGCGACACCAGTGAGCCGCTTTTCAGACACGGGTCCCGGAACAATATCAACGGCGCAATGCGTGCAGCTGCAGCGCCGGCAGAGGGGACACGCAGGAGGACTTGGACATGCTGATACGAGCAGGTGCGATACTGGCGATGCTGATGCTGTTCGGTGGTATCGCAGTTTCCGACCAACGCACGCCGGCGCCCAAAGATGCGCGGGTCTACATCATCTGGCCGCCGGACGGGGCCGTCATCAGAGGTGGCAAGCTGTGGGTGCGCATGGGTATCCGCAATGCCGGCGTGGCGCCCAAGGGTGTCGATATGGCGAATGTAGGGCACCATCACCTGCTGATCGATACCGATCTGCCGCCGTTTGATCAGGAGATTCCCTCCGACCGTAATCATCTGCATTTCGGCGGTGGACAGACCGAGGCGCGCCTGGAAGACCTGGAGCCCGGTGAGCACACTCTGCAGCTGCTGATGGGTGATCACAACCACATGCCGCACGATCCTTCGCTGTATTCCGAGAAGATCACGATTATTGTGCCACCGTACTAGCCGCCGACGAGCTCCGGTTTCCTGATAACGATGCATGAGGAAGGAACGAGACCATGATGATCCTGATCAGACAGCTGGCGGCCTGCCTTGTCGCCATGACGCTGTGCTCCGGTGTCGCAGTTGCGGCCGGGGCAACCGCACCTGACAATGCCTATCTGTATATCGGCTGGCCCAACGACGGCGAAGTGCTGCCCGCCAACCGGCCGTTCCGGGTCTGGTTCGGTCTGCGCAATATGGGTGTGGCGCCCAAGGGCACGCCGAAGCCGAACACGGGGCACCATCACCTGTTGATCAACACAGATCTGCCGCCGCTCGATCAGGAGATCCCCTCCGACCGCAACCACATTCACTTCGGTGCGGGACAGACCGAGACCATGATCGAGTTGCCGCCCGGAACTCACACGCTGCAGTTGCTGATGGGTGACGACAAGCACATGCCGCACAACCCGCCGGTGTATTCCAGGAAGATCACCGTGTACGTGAAATAACGGCGCCGCGGCGTTATATGGCCGCCGTCAGCGTTGCGCCTGGGCCAACGCAAAGGCGGTTGTTGCGCTCGACGTGCGGGCCTCGTGGTAGACGGCGCTGAGAAATTCGCTGACAAACCGTTTTTTGTAGGGACGCGTGAACGCGTCCGGAAAACCCACATCGATAACCGCCCGGTAATCGATATGCGCAGCGCCGCTGCGGGTGCTGAACGCGATGCGGCCCCGGTTCGCTTTCAAACTGCCTTCAACCTGGTGCCACTCGATCGCGCTGTCGTCATGGCGGCGCACCTCAACGCGTGACCACTGCTTTCCCACCGGCCAGGGAAACTCAAAGTCGATCAGGAACTGTTCACCGTGCGCGGTCTTGCCCACCCGCCGTGTGGCGCGAATCCAGTCGTGCAGTTCCGGATAGGCGGTGATGGCAGCGAACACGCCGTGGATGTCGGCGCCTTGGAGCGGGAACAGTGCCTCGGCGTGGATCAGCCTGTGGGCAGAGCTGCCGTCGCGTTCAAAGCTGATTTCGATGTCCGGTTCTGCCAGCGCGGACGACATTGCGCCGGCCAGACCGACTGCCAGCGCGACCAGCGACAGCAGGCGCGACAGGCGCGTCACGCCAGCGCACCGGGGACAATGTCTTCGAAGTCGGACAGCGACCAGGACTCGATCGGTTCCGGCACTGCCTGGTCGCCCAGGTCGAAGCTCGCGCTCACAACGGCGTCGCTGTGACTGTCCTGTTCGAAGCGGGGTGCGGTGCTGTACATGGTCTTGCCTCCGGCTGTGTGCGTCTGGTTGACTGGTGGTTTACGCAGAGCTATGGCATCAGTCGTGCCAGTTGCGCGACACCGCTTGCGCGCACATGACAACTATCTGAAGGAGATGTGGTTTTTGTTTTCGGGGCGGTGGTATGGCGGGCTGCTCGGGGAGGGCGCGCGAAGCGAAATGTCGCGTGCCCACCAACAGAAACTGCGCTCCGGTTTGCCGGCAGGCAACACCAGCACCTGCGCCGCCCAGCCCGACGCGGCAGGCCGTCGCTGCGTTACGATCCTCGGCAACCGTACGCCGTATCCTGTCGCGCGAAACGTTTCGGATATTCCCTGCGCGATCGCGCCCGAAGGAAGTGCCCTGGAGTGCGGCTCATCTGAATCGCCTGCGGTTGCTGCAATGCCCCCTGGGTGGCTCTGTCAGTTTAAGCAGGCGCTGAAAGGGTTATTATGCGTGGCGAGGTACCCTAGAATAACGCCGACCCGAACCGGTGCAGAGGCCGTCGCGCGCGTGGTAACAGCAGAGCAAACCATCCTACAGCTGCAAGGCATCTCCAAATCGTTCGCGGACAAGCGTGTGGTTTACCCGCTCGACCTCGACATCCGCCACGGAGAGTTTATTACTCTGCTGGGTCCGTCGGGGTGCGGTAAAACCACTTTGCTGCGCCTGATCGCCGGCTTCGAGCGTCCCGACGGCGGCACCATCCGGCTGGCCGGCCGGGATATCACCCGTCTGCCGCCGAACCAGCGCCCGGTAAACACCGTGTTCCAGAGCTACGCGCTGTTTCCGCATATGAGCGTGTTCGACAACGTTGCCTACGGTCTGCGCGCCGAGCGACGCCCGCGCGCCGAGGTGGAGTCGCGGGTGCGCGAGGTGCTGAACATGGTGCAGCTGGGCGAGCTTGCCGGGCGCCGCCCGGACCAGCTGTCCGGCGGTCAGCAGCAGCGCGTGGCCATTGCACGTGCGGTGATCAAAAAGCCCCGTCTGCTGCTGCTCGACGAGCCATTGAGCGCACTCGACTACAAGCTGCGCAAGCAGATGCAGATCGAGCTCAAGCGCATTCAGCGCGAACTCGGTATCACCTTCCTGTTCGTGACTCACGACCAGGAAGAAGCGCTGTCGATGTCGGATCGGGTGGTGGTGATGCGCGCAGGCCGTGTCGAGCAGATCGGCACGCCGCGCGACGTGTACGAAAATCCCTGCAACCTGTTCGTGGCGCGTTTCGTCGGCGAGATCAACGTGTTCGATGCCGAGGTGACCGAGGTGCTTGGCGACGGTCGGCTGGTGGGGCGGATCGAGGGCCGGCGCATCACGCTGCCGGCGCGTAACGGCGGCTTCGTGGTCGGCGATATCCTGCACGTGCTGCTGCGTCCCGAGGATCTGCGCCTGCTGCCGCCGGAGCGCGAGGAGGGGTTCAGCGGTGAAGTCGTGGAGCGAAACTACAAGGGTATGACGCTGGAATCGGTGATTCGACTGGAGTCCGGACACCAGCTGCTGGCCAGCGAGTTTTTCGACGAAAGCGACCCGGATTTCGATTACCGGCTGGGGGAAAGAATCAGGGTCACCTGGGTACCCAACTGGGAAGTACTGCTGCCCCGTGAAACCGCGC
The DNA here is from genome assembly GCA_965364565.1 of uncultured Gammaproteobacteria bacterium. Taxonomy (GTDB): domain Bacteria; phylum Pseudomonadota; class Gammaproteobacteria; order DSM-19610; family DSM-19610; genus Thiogranum. The sequence continues at coordinate 5,658 of CBDTYI010000050.1, forward strand.
AACCCGTTTAGAACCGGTGTGGTGGCCCTGATATGGGCCTGGATGCTGCTGTTCGTGTTCCTGCCCAACCTGCTGGTGATCGTAGCCAGCTTCCTGGTGCGCGACGATGTGCACTTCGTGCGCCCGGAAGCATCCCTGCAGAGCTACGCGCGCCTGCTCGACCCGGTGTACGCCGGCGTGTTCCTGGACTCGCTGGGCATGGCGCTGACCACCACCCTGGTGTGTCTGCTGATCGGCTACCCGTTCGCCTATGCGGTGAGCCGGCTGCCGGCGCGCATCAAGCCGCTGCTGATCTTCCTGGTGATCCTGCCTTTCTGGACCAACTCGCTGGTGCGCACCTATGCCATGAAGCTGCTGCTGGCTACCAATGGCCTGACCAACCAGGCACTGCTGGGCCTGGGTATCGTAGATGCGCCGCTGCGTATGCTGTATACCGAAGGCGCCGTGATCGCCGGACTGGTCTACGTGCTGCTGCCGTTCATGATTCTGCCGCTGTACGCGGTGTTCGAGCAGTTGCGCGCAGACCTGCTGGAAGTCTCCAGCGACCTCGGCGCAGCGCGCTGGCGTACGTTCCGCTGCGTGGTACTGCCGCTGACCATGCCGGGCGTACTCGCCGGTTGTCTGCTGGTACTGATACCGGCGGTGGGGATGTTCTACGTGGCCGATGTGCTGGGCGGTGCCAAGCATCTGCTGATCGGCAATGTCATCAAGAACCAGTTTCTGGATGCCCGCGACTGGCCGTTCGGGGCCGCCGCCAGCATCGTGCTGACCCTCGCCATGGCGCTGCTGCTGTACGCCTATTATCTCAGCGCCCGCATGGTGCGCAGGCGGAGCGCCGACGATGCGCTGGCTTAAGCACGGCTACCTCGGCCTGGTGTACCTGCTGCTGTACCTGCCCATCGCGGTGCTGGTGGTGTTCTCCTTCAATGCATCGCGCAATCCCTACCGCTGGCAGGGCCTGAGCCTGGAGTGGTACGCCCGGCTCTGGGACAACGACGCGCTGATCCAGGCCGCTGTCAACTCGCTGTTGCTGGCTACCAGCGCGGCTACCTTGTCCACGCTGATCGGCACGCTGACGGCGATTGCGCTGCACCGCTACCGGTTTCGCGGCAAGCGCCTGCTGAACGGTATGCTGTTCGTGGTGATGATGTCACCCGACATCGTGCTGGCGATCTCGCTGCTGGTGCTGTTTATTCTGCTCGGCGTCAAGCTGGGGTACCTGTCACTGCTGCTGGCGCATGTGACCTTCTGTCTGCCGTTCGTGGTGGTGACCGTGTATGCGCGGCTGAGCGGTTTCAATGCCCAGATCATCGAGGCGGCGCGCGACCTCGGTGCCAGCGAGTGGCAGATGCTGCGCACCGTTCTGGTGCCGATCATTTTTCCGGCCGTGATGGCCGGGTGGCTGCTCGGTTTCACGCTGTCGCTGGACGATGTGGTGGTGAGCATATTCGTCACCGGTCCGACCTTCGAGGTGCTGCCGCTGCGGATCTATTCCATGGTACGCTTGGGCGTCAAACCGGAGGTCAACGCGCTCGCTACGGTACTGCTGATGCTGTCGCTGCTGGCCCTGCTGGCGTCGCAGTATTTTCTGGCGAAAAAATAGATACAAGGAGTCCAAAACTCATGAAACTGCTTGGAACCCTGTTGCGGGTCTGCGTGCTGGGCCTGGTTGCAACCGCGCTCAACGCTGCGGAGAAAGTGCTGTATGTGTACAACTGGTCCGAGTACATGCCGGAGGCGGTGCTGGAGCAGTTCGAGGAGGAGACCGGCGTTAAAGTGGTCTATTCCACCTTCGACAGCAACGAGGCGATGTACGCCAAGCTGAGGCTGGTGGATGAGAAGAACAGCTATGATCTCGCGGTGCCCTCGACCTACTACGTCAGCAAGATGCGCCGCGAGGGTCTGCTGGCGCCGGTAGATAAGAGCAAGCTGAAGAACTTCAAATATCTCGATGCCAAGCTGGTCAACCAGGCCTTCGACCCCGACAACCGGTACAGCGTGCCCTACCTGTGGGGCAGCACCGGCATCGCGGTCGATACGGCCAGGGTCAAGTCCGGTGAGGTCGGCAAATGGGCCGATCTGTGGAAGCCGCAATTCAAGGACCGGCTGATGATGACCAACGATATGCGCGAAGTGTTTCATGTCGGTCTGCGGGTGCTCGGCTACTCGGGCAACGACACCGACGCGGCGCATCTCGAGGCCGCCTACGAAAAGCTCAAGGACCTGATGCCCAACGTGCGGGTGTTCAACTCCGAGGCGCCGCGCATGCCCTATCTGGAAGGGGAGACCGATGCCGGCATGATCTGGAACGGCGAGGCGTTTATGGCGCAGGAGGAGAATCCGGCCATCCTGTACGTCTACCCGGAGGAGGGCGCTGCGCTGTGGATGGACAACCTGGTGATCCCGAAGACTGCGCGCAACGTGGACAACGCGCACCAGTTCATCGACTTCCTGCTGCGCCCCGAGATCGGCAGGTTGATCAGCGAAGAGATCGGCTACGCTTCGCCCAACGCCGCGGCGGTCGCCCTGCTGGACGAGGAAGTGCGCTCCAATCGCACTGTATATCCCATCGAAACGGATCTGACGAACGCCGAATTCCAGACCGATGTCGGCGACGCTATCACGGTGTATGAAAAATACTGGGAGCTGCTCAAGGCCGGGCGGGATTGACCCGCGACACCATGGCCGGGTCCGATTCCTGATCGTTGTCCGTTAGCCTCGCGAGCATCGGGCCGGCTGCCTCGATCCTGACCTCGATGCCGGGCGGTTCCAGTTCGTCGATCAGCTGTTGCCACAGGTCTTCGGCGCCGTCCTCGAACACCACCCCGGCGTTGCCGCGGACCAGGTGCCAGCTGCCGCGCGCCATTTCGTGTGCCAGTTGACCGGAGGTCCAGCTGGCGTAGCCGATATAGAAATGCAGTTCGTTGCCCGGGGTCTTGTTCTGCAGCGCGTGGTCAAGCACCTCGCGCTCGGCGCTGAAATAGATATCCGCCGCAATATGCTGTGTCTGCGGTACCGGTTTGTCGTTGCGCAACAGCATGAACACCTGGTGGGAGCCGAGCGGGCCGCCGAAAAACACCGGGTGCCTGGCGGCTTCCGGTTGCTCGAGCTCGGGAATCGCATCGGACAGTGTGGCCTGAAAGCGGCGGTTCACAATCAGCCCCAGACTGCCGCCGTCGTCGTGGTCCAGCAGCAGCACCACCGATTGTCCGAACCAGGGATCCATCAGATCACGCGTCGCCACCAGAAACATGCCGGGCGCCGGTTCGCCGTCCGGCTGCTGCTGGGCGAGCGCCGGTATCAGCAGGTCCGAAGCGGCGGGGCTGGTTCCGCTCAGGCCGCGCAGTACAACCACCAGCACCAGAGCGCTCACGAAGCCCAGTGCGAATACCTGAATACGACTCATGGGTCCGCCTCCTGTGGCTGCAACAGCAGGCCCGAAGCTTTCCTACACTATAGCAGCTGAGCTGGGCGCCCGCCGCACTCGCTGAATCGGTGTAAGGCTGCTATACATGCTACACAGCGGGTTTCGCGGGCAGGCGTCGCTGCGAACACCCGGGCAATGTCATCAGGACGCACCAGCGGAGGGCGCAACTCATGGTCGATTCGTGTGTTGATAGCGGCGGTGGCGGGGAACCCGGCAAGGCTGGCGCTGGGCGCGCCGCGCCGGCGCGCAGTTCCAAGAGCATGCACGAGGGTGTCGCGGTGTGGTGCGACTGCTGTTCCTGCGCAGCCGAACCCTACTGGCTGGCGGTGGCAGAAGAAATGGGAATCGACCTCGGCAGTGACTACGAGCAGTAAGCGCGAACCGCGCTTCTCGCTCAGTGCTCGCCCTTGGTGCGCAGCAAGCCCGCCAGGCGGTTGCCCTGTTTCTGCGGTCCACCGCGTGGAAACAGCTGGTGCAGGTAGCGGTTGCTGCCCTTGTTCGCGCCCCACACGCGGCGGAAATGCCGGATCATGTCACGCACGCTCGCCTGTACCCCGTGCCGCGCATAGTATTCGCGCTGGTAGCGTATCACCTCCCAGTGCTCGGCGTTGAGGGTGAGGCCTTCCTGATGTGCCTGGTTGCGGGCAAAACCTTCTGACCAGTCGGCGGGGTCCACCAGGTAGCCTTCGCTGTCGGTGAGAATCTCCTCTCCATCCACCGTCAGAGGGCGGGTGGTCATGCCCGGATAGGCGTTGCTGCCCGCCGGGAACTCACCGGAGGTCCCGCTGGAGTCGTTGCTGGCGTCGGTGATCGACCACAGCTCGATGCGAATCTCGTCGTCCAGGCGTCCATGGTAACGCTCGATACCCGATACCAGCACTTTGCCGCTCGCCGGGTTCAGGTCGAAGCGTGCCACCCCGGCGCGGTCGGTCGGCACCGGCGTGGTCGCCCGGCCGTCGGCGTCCAGCTGCAGCACCACAGGGGTGCGCTTCAGCGGTTCGTGGGTGAACTTCATGCAGACTCTTACCGTGATCATTTTCCGACCTCCCACTCAACTGTATTGCTCGACAGCGCAATGCCGCCTGCCTGCCGCGGTTGGCGTTACGGCAGGCCCGCAGCTCCGCGGAAACACCGACCCCGTGATGCGTGTGGCGGTGTGGGCACGCCCGCGTGGCTGCAGGGAAAGAATATAAGTGACAGTTAATAAAAGACAAACGATATTTTGTGGATTTTGCTATCGATATAGCCGATATTAAAACGAATGGACATTGATGGGATGCTTTCTGTCATCCAGTCGCTTGACTTAGATTTCTCTTAGGGCCTGAGAATTCAGTAATGCCGATACCCGCAACCGTGCTGCGAACGGGCCTGCCGGTGGTTTCCACAGCGCTGTTTTATGCGCTGTATTACCTTGTAGGCGCCGCGCAGTTCGATGTGCACATTGCGGCTGCGGCGGTGCCGTTCGATTATCTCTTGCAGCTTCTGATCGCCTACACCTTGTTCGCCCTGTCGCGGCGCGTGTGGGTGTTTGTGGTACTGCAGGGACTGTTGATGGCGGTGTTGTACGTCGGCAACGCGGTGAAGATCGCGTTCTTCGGCGGACCCATCATGCCCGACGATGTCTACGCCTTGCGCTCCCTGCTGCTGATATTGGAAGGCTCGGACTTCCTCGCTGTAGCCGTGCCGCTCGCGGCCATTGCGGCGCTAATGCTGTTCAATCTCACGTTGCGGCACTGGAGTTCGTACCTGGCCAGCGTGGTTCTGATACTGTTCGGCATGACGCTGGTGTATCAGCCGGGCACCATATTGACGCCGCTGGACCGGTACTTCGGCAATTCGGTTTGGGACCAGCGTTCCAATTACCTGTACCGCGGCGCCACGCTCTACACGCTGCAGGAGGGCGCGCGTTATTTCGCCGATGCCGATATACCGCCGGATCGAGACCTGGCGCTGGACGCTGCAGCGATCCTGTCGGGCGCCACGGAGCAACAGGCTGAAACGCCCGACAGCTTCACGCCGCGCAACCTGCATATCGTGTTGCTGGAATCGTTCTGGGATCCCGCTCTGCTCAAGAAAGCCAACTACAACCAGGACCCACTGGCGGCGGAATTTCGCAAGCTCTGGAAGCGGGCCGGGCACTCCGAGGCGTTGAGCCCGGTGTTTGGCGGTTACACGGCGAATGCCGAATTTGAAATCCTGTGCGGATTTCCGGTGGTCGAAGACAGCGTCAAGTTCGAACGCAAGCTGTTGAACGAAGTGCCGTGCCTGCCGCACCTGCTGGCCGAGCGCGGTTACCGGACGCTGGCGTCACACCCCAACGTGCCGGTGTTCTGGAATCGCATGAACGCCTACCGGCGCATGGGTTTTCAGACTTACTGGTCGCAGCAGGATTTTGTGCTCGATGATATGAACGGCAAGTTTCTTGCCGATACCTCGCTGTACCGGCAGGTGCTGGAAAAAATTTCTGCTGCACTGGAAAGCGGGCAGCCGCTGCTCAATTACATCGTCACCTATTCCGGGCACTGGAAATATCACCTCAACGACTCCCGCCCGAACAAAATCACCTCGTCGTCCGAAGTCGAGGAGGTGAGCACCTATGCCAATAGCGTGTATTACCAGTCGCGCGAGCTGATGGCTTTCCTCAAGGAGCTCGCGGAGCGCGACCCAAACGCGATTATTGTGGTGTGCGGCGATCACTTGCCGTTCCTGGGGGAGAATTACGCCGGCTACGTTGACTCAGGCGTGCTCGAATCGAAGCGCAGCCGTTTCACCCTGGACATGTTTCACTTCTACGTCACCACGCCCCTGATCATCATCGACGGCCAGCGTGGTCCCCTGCAACCCGGCAGCCTGCCGATGTATCAGGTGCCGGGAGTCCTGCTCAAACTGCTTAATATCACCGAGCCAACCATCATGGATTACACCCGTGCACCAGACGGTATGCAGGTGCGGCCCTTGCCGGGTCTCCACCTCACGCTGCTTGCCGACGGCGAGGTCGAGCTGTGCAGGGAACCGCCGTATTCTCCGACGTGCCAGACGTCGGCACGCTGGCTGCAGCGGGTGCTGACCGTCAACAACGATTT
>CBDTYI010000051.1:0-12123 GCA_965364565.1 uncultured Gammaproteobacteria bacterium
CGGCAACACCAGCTCACCTCTGTCGATAGTTACCGGTGCATCGCCGATCAGCTCTGCCCAGGCCGCGAGGTCATCCGCCAGTGCGGTGGTCGCGACGCGTCGCTCCTGGCGGGTAAAATTGAACACCGCCAGTAGCCGCTGGCCGCCACCGCTGCGCTCCACACCAAACAGCCCGTCTTCCAGATCGAGTGTGCGCTGGGCAGCGTCCGGGTGGAACGCCGGCTGGCGACGACGGATCTGCAGCAGTCGCCGGTAATGCCTGAACACGCGCCCGCTGGTACTGTCGGCATCGGCGAGCAGTCCCTCCAGCTCACCGCGATCCCACTTGCGCCGGTTGATCGCGCGCGTCAGGCCGGTACGCTCCACACCGATATGGTCGTTCGGCGTCGCCACCAGGCTGTGGATATACACCGCCGGAATACCGCGTAACGACAGGGCCACGATCTGCGACAACATAAAGGCCGGTACCTGCCAGTGCCGGTCGGCCTCGTCAACCCCTCCGAACGCGTCGAACCAGCTGATATTCAGCTCGTAGGGACTGTCGCTGCCGTCCGGCTTGCGGCGGGTGGAAATATAGCCGCCCCGCTCGCGCATCGCCTCCAGCATGGTTTCGACTTCGGCGGCGGGCACCAGCCCCTCCAGGGGACGCAGCCCGACACCGTCGTGCGAAGCGGTAAAATTCAGAAAGCTGCAGCCCTCCGGCAGGGGCATGGCTTCGATATTCCTCGCCCAGCCGCACAGGTAGCGCGTGTTACCGGAAAAGAGGGCGTGCAACAACAGCGGCGGCAGACTGAACTGGTAGACCAGGTGGGCTTCGTCACCCTGTCCGAAATAGCTCACGTTTTCTGCGTGCGGCACGTTGGTCTCGGTAATGATCAGCGCGCCGGGCTCCACCAGTTCCAGGATGTCGCGGAACAACTTCACGACCGTGTGGGTCTGCGGCAGGTGAATGCAGCTGGTACCGATCTCTTTCCACACATAGCCGACCGCGTCCAGGCGCACCATGCGGGCCCCGCGCCGCACGTAGTAGAGCAGGAGATCGATCATCTCCAACAGCACTTCCGGGTTGCGGTAGTTGAGATCGATCTGGTCGTTGCTGAAGGTCGCCCAAACATGCTTCATGCCGCGCGGGGTACGCACGCCGGTGAGCACCGGAGTGCTGCGCGGCCGTGTCACCATGGACAGGTTTTCCTTGGGATCGACTTCGATAAAGTATTCGCAGGCCGGTTGCTGGCCGGCGATGTAATCGAAAAACCACAGGTTCTCGCGCGAGCAGTGGTTGAGCACCAGGTCGATCGCCAGGTCATAACGCTGCTGCAGCGCGGCGACATCCTCCCAGTCGCCGAGTTCCGCATTGACGGCGCGGAAATCGGTGACCGAAAAACCGCCATCGGAACTCCAGGGGAAAAACGGCAACAGATGCACCATGCTGAATTCCTGCGTCAAGTGACGACTGAGAAAGATGCGCAGCGTCTGCAGGGGCATGGCATCCGGCGATTGAATGCTGTCGCCATATGTAATCAGAACGATGTCCCGGTGCGTCCAGTAGGGCCCGTTTGTGCAGCGGCTGCGCAGCTGCCGGTGCGTCTCCAGGATACGGGCGACGCGCCCCGCCAGATAGGCGGCACTGTCCGCACCGTAGAGAAATTCAAGCCGGCCGCGGATGCGTTCCCCGGCAGGCGGTGCGTCGCGCGGAAGCGGTGGACTGGGCAGATTTTCGGATGCTGAACTCATAAGTTTGCACTGATTGGGGACACGCCACCGGAACCGCGCACCCCTTTCGGGCGCGCAGCGGACGCACACAACGGTCTGACGAGTGTATAGCAAGCGGAGCAGAATGTGTGCCAGAACAACAGGGGGCGGTCACCGTACAACGGCGTACGGGAACGCAGGGGACTGTGCAACCGGCAGGCGCCCCGCACTGACCCCGGTCACTCACAGGCAGTCACTACCAGGTTGAGCATCGGGTCTTTGTTATCGCTTGAGGTCCGCATGTTCGGCTAGTAGTGCCATCGCGGTACGGCGTCTTGAGCTGGGCGTGCTCGTGACCGCCGCGACCACCCTGTCGCTGCCCGGTGCCCGGGCCGCCACCACCGAACGCCCCGATGACGAATTGCGCCAGATCCCGCTACAGGCCGTGAACTCCTCGGACAGCTTCGCCGACCGCTTCGCCATCTCCCACGCCGGCGCCCGCGGCCTGATGCAGGTGATGCCCTTCTGGCTCGACGAGATCGGCCGCCCGGACGACGACCTGTTCGACATACGCACCAACCTGCGCATGGGTTGTACCATCCTGCGCCACTACCTGGACCGCGAACGCGGCAACCGTACCCGCGCGCTGGCGCGTTACAACGGCAGCGTCGGCAAGACCTGGTATCCGCAGCGCGTATACAAAGCGCTCAGCAAACGCTGGTATCGCCAGTAGCCCCGGCATTGGGCGCGGCTAGCGCGTCTCGGCGGGCGGGTAGAGCTGCGCGAGATACTCCAGATCGGCCTCGGCCGCGTCCAGGCCGAAGACGCGCGTGGTCTCGAGCGGCGCGCGGGTGTCAACCTAGGCCACCAGGCTCAGACGTTCCCGGTCAAGCGGTATGGTGAGCGGCTCCCGGGCGGCGAAAAACGTACGCATCCGCGCCTGCAGTGCCTGCAGCTCCTTTTCAGTCACCTCGTCCCGCCAGATCCATGGCGCGCCGTTCACCACGCAGCTCGCGGTAGTTGCGGTTGATCAGCTCGCCGCCTTCCCGATGGGCCTCGAGACTGATCAGCGTGGCGTGCACCTGCTGCATCGCATAGCCGCAGAACGCCTGCCTCAGTTGCTCCTCGAGTTCAGCCTGCGCAGCGCTTATGAGCGCCGCCAGCTGCGCCGGTTTCTCGCCATAGTAGGCGACCAGCGACAGGTTCACGTCGCTCATCGCCGGTGCACCAGCGCAGGCCGAGCCCGGGAACCTCGCTCCCACGGCCCGCCCCTCTGCCTAGCGTCCACCCTTGCGCCGCTCATGTTGCAGCCGGCGAGCCATCCGGAACGGCAGACCTACGAGTAACGAGACGATGAGTCCCAGGCCGAATGCAACGGCCGTCGAGACCGGCCACATTGGATCGAGATAGCCGACCTCGACGTAGCTCGCCAATTGGGTCGCCCCCGCCATCAGCAGCGCGGACGGGCAAGCGGCCACCCAGAATCGCGCGAGCACGGCGTGCGCCACCAGGGCGATGACCAGCCAGGCCAGGAACACAAAGGTCAGCACCACGCCCTCGTTCATCGGCATGCACGCACCCTGGCAGCGAGCTTATCCGGGGCCGGGCGCCGGGTGCCCGGCTCAACGCCCGGTATCCGACCAGATCTCAATGGCCTGAAAGAGTCGGTCTGCATCATAACTCGATTCGATTTCCGCGGCCTTGTGCTCCAGAAGCGCCTCGAGCACAGCCACCACCAGCTCGCGCTGCGTCGCCGTAAAGGCTTGCCAACGCCTGTTGCGTGGCCCGTCCCCGGTGATGTGGAACAGGAACTGATCCACATAATAGCTTCCGCCGCTACCTTGCAGCGCCAGCCTGACCATGGCCGGGAAATAATATCGGAACGCGCCGTCGGTCGCGAAGCACATCGGGTCCCAGCCTGGATTCCCCAGCTCGTCCAGACCGATTGACTCGGGCGTGTGTGCACGCAGCGTTTCATCGTGCTCGGCACACTCGCAACAGTGCGTGTAGTTGGTGAAATGCTCGGGACGCGGCGTCTCGGCGAACACCCGCCTCGCCTGTTCTATGAGCTTGTCCATGAGCGTCTGCCTCGTGTTCGTGTGCAGCCAACCTGCCGCGCGCCTACCACAGCAGTTTCGCGACAAACAGGCTAGACAGCAGGTCGTCATAGGCGCAGCTCATGACGCCTGCCCCGTCGAACCTCGCATCGACGTGGTACAGCTCGCCTTCCACGTAGGTCTGGCAGTATGCGTTTTCGCCCACCAGGATCGTCAAGGTGTCGTCCCCGCACGCCTCGAGGAACCGCAACACCGCCTCGCCCGGATACAGCGACCCGACCTCGTGCCTGGTGTCGCAGGCTTCCCAGGCCACCGCCTCCACGGCCACGCCGGATGCGTTGTGGATACGAACGGTCGACGTGCCCAGCCAGATCAGGTTGGGCCCCAGCGCCAGCAGCACCGCCGCGGCGATCACAGCGAGCAGGCGCCGGGTCTCCAAGGCCTGCACCGGCAGGCACACTGCGTACCCTGATGGAACGCCAGCAGGCGGCCATGGGCACCGAATTCCACAACAATGCGAGTGAGCCCATTCACGTTTCGATCACCGTAAATGTCGCTTCCGCGCTCGCCTTGTCGATCGCTACCCGCAGTTCGCAGTAGGTGTTCGCCACGAACGGCTCGTCGCCACAACTGCACCCGCCCACCACTTCGTTGAAGAAGACGCCTACCCTGGCCTCGATACAGTCTCCTCGATCAGAACAGCTTATTATGGTCGCCGAAATCTCGCTGTCGTCGACGCGCCCCCCCTGGCGCGTCCCGTTCGCCAGCTGCAGGACGCCGGCCGGCAGACCTTCTATCTCAGATTTCAGCGACCGCGAAAACCCGCTGGACTGCCAGCTTCGCAGAGACTGCGTAAATGCTGGCATCATGCAGCTCGAAGCGGGAATACGTCCACGGTACAGTACCATACCGAATGGAAAATCCCGGGGCCCGACCCCCGGCTCGCCGGGCAGCAAGCACAGTTCACAAACTCACTCCTCGTATGGCACGTAACTCATCCTGGATAACACATAGCCAAAGTAGCCCCAGAATGCGATGTGGCTCAACACCGCCGGCAACACCCAGATCCAGCCTTTCAGGGCCGCCGCTACCGTGAAGCCAAATACAGCCAGTGCCAGCACAAGTATTCCCAGCTGCCGTCTCCGGGTTTTGGAATCGGAAGTATACTTTGCCTGGCAGTCCGGGCACACGCGGTAGGGCTTGAAGCTGTAATAGGACAACAGGCTCCTGCTGCGCATATCGCTTCCGCACGCCGGGCAATTCATCCGTGGCGGCATGGCCTCACCTTACAGACTCGCTGGCGGCTGCCGGTCTTCGCCTGGCGGCCTCGTTGACAAGGCTGCGAGCCGTTCACTCTACGCGTGCTCCGCTACCGAGCTCTCTGCGCGCCATGGCCTGCACCCGGAAACACTTGAAGGAAAGCGCCATGCCAAACGCCTGCTCGAAGCGTACCGCGATACTCGGCGGCAGTGGCTTCCCGTCATTGTAGAAACCCCGGGGCTCATATCGAAACGTCAGATCGTACACCGCGTTCTGGTGATTGAATGCCTCCAGCCTGATGTCCTCGCAGTCATGGAACTTGAGCACGGCGAAATAGGGATGTTTCAATGCGCAGAGCTCGAACGATGCCTCAACAACCGGTCCGATCCAGACATTCGCCTCCGGGCGCACGTCCCCACGCCAGATGTTGAGATGGTGCACCTCCGCATCGTGAAAATTAGGCCATTCCCCGTGATCCAGGATCAACTGGCTGTTCTCGACATCGCGAATCGGGTGAAATGCTTTCATCACTCAGACCTGCAGTCATTCTCCATTGCGACGGCCGGTTTCGACTGTTGGTCTGTGATCCGGACACCCCGGAGTACCAGCCGGAGCCTGGCATCATCCATTGTGCGCATGGGTGAAATACACCAGCGACTTTGGCCTTAACAGCAAAATTGCCACCGTCACCGCCACGGTGGCTTTCATATACAGCGAAACCGACAGACCCGACACGGCAAGCGTCAAGCCAAGCACTCCGACTATCCACATCAGCAAGACCACCAGCGCCCACAGCATGAAAAACCAGGCGACGAGCGTGACCGCCAACGGTCGTGTCATCGCGACCTCGTGCCGCCCCACAGTGTCACGCTCGGAATCGACAAGCTATGCAAAACGCTGTCCACGCACGCGGCACCGGGCGTCGCTCCAGGGCCCGCCTTGCTGGGCTGACTAGCGGTAACTCGCCGCGGTAATGAACTCACCAAAGGACTCACACCAGATAATGACTGCGCTGAACTGCCCCGGGTCGACGGATTCCGGTACGGGAACAATGAAATTCTCGAACGTTTTCACCGCACCGACCCGCACCATGTCGGGTTTCAACCTGACGAAGTCCGCCTCCGTTTCCACAAACTGCGGTGACAAGTAGAGCTGGTAGTCCGGGCCCGGCGCAATCGTGCCGCGCAAGGAAATGGCCGCTCGGCCAACCGAGACCGTGCCGTCACCCCAGTGCAGGAAATCACTGCCTGCGAGGTCGCGCCGGAACCGCCCCTCATACTCCGACCCGACGCTCGCGGCCGCCAGCTCCGTAGCAGACGGTGCGGGCGGCGCCGTCAGGATGGGTAGCATATAAACGCCCAGGGCAAAGCCGGCCAAGGCGACAAGCGCATGCGAGACGAAGAGCCCGACCAGTTTTTTCATTGCGACCTCCTCCAGCTGCCTGGGGCCCGCCTGCCTCACCAGGCGGAAGCGACGGCCACAAACAGCCCGCCCGTTGACCGGCGTCGAAAACCGCCAGCCCTCAGATGCTCGCGTGACGCCTAGCCGCCGTGGCCGCTGAGACGTCTCAACTGCTGTTTATGCGCGTACATGGCGGCATCGCCGTCGGCTAGCAGCGCTTCCACCGTCTGGTGCCTGCGTGGATCGAATTCGACGACACCGTAAGCAAACGAAATCGCGTAGCCCCTGCCCGCCTCCTGATTATACCGCTCCAGTGACTCGCCGAACCGCTCCATAACGCTTTCGGCACCTATCCTGGAAGTGTTCGCCAGCAACACGGCGAACCCGTCGCCTCCCAGCCGGGCGAGGATATCCGAGTCCCTGCATACGCTTTTCACCTGATCGGCAAACGCCCGTAATGCAACATCACCCTCCGCATGCCCAAATTTGTCATGACGAAAATCTCATCACCGAGGATAGCGTGCCCACAGAACGAAATATCCCGGGGCGTCTCGGTGACGCTGAGCCCTACGCAGGATTTGAACCATTGACGGTTCGCATCGACCAGGCTGACGAGGGCGATGGGCACGCCAAACATCCGCTTCGCCATGCGCGTCAGTCGATCGAAGCGATCTTCCGGTGGCGTATCCAGAATATTGAGCGACTCGAACGCCTTGAGACGTGCCTCCTCGTCTGGCGGAACATCCGGTCTTTTCACAATCGCCTCCTTCGATTGAGCTCAGTATGATCACCGCCCGGCCGTCGGGCGGTACCACTCGAAAGCCAGCACGATAAGGCTACCGATGCCGGCCACGACGGCAATAGTCAGGATTGCCCGTTTTCGCACCGCTGGATCTGCGGCCTGTATCTGCGCCATAGTTGTATTGCTTGCCAGCTGCTATGCGGAGCAACCGTGCGGCTTTTCGCCGCTTCCGCCGCACCCCCAACCCTTGAACCGACAGGTCCGCTAAACGGACCAATCAGTACCTGTGTCCCGCGATCAATAATGAACGGCCAACCATATTGTTTCAACATCGGGCGCAGTCCAGTCCACTCGATGTTTCGTGTGCGCCGGGATATTCGCAAAGTCCCCTTCTTTCAGCCGCAGAGGCGCCTCGCCTTCAAACGCCAGAATGGCTTGTCCCTTCAGTACCATGACCCATTCGTTCTGCTCCTGGTCATACCAATTCGATTCAGGAGTCCTGTGCCCCTTCGATACAATGCGCTCTATTCGAACCCGCCCGCTTTCAACGAGCGTCTCAAAACTCTCATCTGCCAGATCGTCCGGAATTGCTTCGAACAGGTTCTTCACCCGGTTTGCGCCTCAACGCCACCATCGGCGGTTTTGCGACCCCAGCCGATGCCTGGCTATATGCATTCTCCCCCCGGCATCTGCATCAACTCCGACACCTCGAGCGAACCGCCTATGTCAAGAAACGGACACGCTTTCGCGATCTCCAGCGCCGCTTCCATAGAGGCCGCTTCAATAATGGTGTAACCGGACATCGAGGTTTTACTCCCCGTAGTGACCGTACCGACGGAAAGCTTGCAACCGTCCTCACAGATTCTCATCCCAATACGGCTGATCGCCGAAACGGCTGGAGAGGAATTCAATAAACCGCTGCACGCGTTGCGGCAGCAGCCGTCCCGGCGGCGTAACGGCAAAGATGCCGATTGAGGGGCGCCGATAATCCATCAGGATGCGGTGCAGCTTCCCTTCTCTAAGATATTGGCCAAGGATAAACGTCGGACCGGTGGTGATCCCCATACCCGCAACCGCTGCGCAGGCCAGCGCCTCGCCGTTGTTGGCGCGTATCCGGATCTGCGGTTGCGCCTGGAGTGTTTCGCCATCGCGCGTCACGAACTGCCAGTGCTGCTTGTAACTGATGTTGCTGTATTGAAGACCGATATGCCGCTGCAGGTCATTCGGATGTAGCGGCTCCCCGTGGCGCTCGAGGTAGGCGCGGCTGGCGCAGGTCACCATGCGCGATGTGCCGAGTCTGCGCGCCACCAGCGTGGAGTCCTGCAGCTCGCCGATCCTGACCGCAAGATCGAAGCCCTCCTCGACCAGATTGATGTTGCGGTCATTGAGGTCGAGGTTGACTTCAATGGCGGGATGTTGATCGAGAAAATCAGTCAGCGCACTCGCCAGGTGAGCAAGACCGAAACTCAATGGCGCGGCCAGCTTGAGCGTGCCGCGCAACTCGGCACTCTCGGCTGAGACGCCCTGTTCCGCCTCGTCGAGGTCCGCGAGGATCTGCACCGCCCGCTGGTAGAAGTTCCGGCCCGCGTCCGTCACTGACAGACGTCGCGTGGTGCGGTGCAGCAGGCGACTGCCGAGACGCTGTTCCAGCTGACTGACCCGGCGGCTGATCACCGATTTGGCCACCCCCAGACGTTCGCCCGCAGCGCTGAAGGTGCCGGACTCGACCACGGCAACCAGGGCCTCGATATCGGCAAAACGGTCCATATTGTTGCGAATTATAGAACAGTTATTTTCCATGATCGATATTTATCTCCTTTTCCGCAACGACCATGCTGGTGTCACGCGGGAGGAGACAGTCTCTGACCGAACCATTCGAGGACGACACCATGAATTCATCCACAACCACAGCCGCCACCCAGCTCTCCGGCCGGGTGCTGATGTCAATAATTTTCATTACGGCCGGTATCAGTAAGATCGGCGCCTACGCCGGCACCCAGGGCTACATGGAAAGCATGGGGGTGCCGGGCGGCATACTGCCTTTGGTGATTGCACTGGAAGTCGGTGCGGGACTCGCCGTGCTGCTCGGCTGGCAGACGCGCGTCAGCGCCTTCCTGCTGGCGGGCTTCAGTGTGCTCAGCGCGCTGGTCTTCCATGCCGATTTCGGCGACCAGATGCAATCGATTCTGTTCATGAAGAACCTGGCCATGGCCGGTGGCCTGCTGATGCTGGTCGCCAACGGCGCCGGTAGCTGGTCCATCGACGCACGGCTGCAGGCGCTGAGCGGAAAACTTCGTCATGCGTAGCCACAATGGCTTGCATATTCTGCGCGTTGACAGCCGCGTCCAGCGCAAGCAATGCGCGCTCGACATGATCGATCACGGGTTACCTGTCGGGGCCGAGACCGCCACCACCCGAGCTTAGGAGCTTCAACCATGACTGCACGTACGAACAGAACAAACGCCGTGGCACGGCGCGTCTCGCGGCTCATCAAGGGTATGCCGGCAACCGACGGCGCGGGTGTGGAGCTCACCCGTGTCATCGGACAGCCCGCGCTGCCGATACTCGACCCGTTCCTGCTGCTGGATGCCTTCCGCTCCGACAAACCCGAGGATTACCTGGCCGGTTTCCCTGCGCATCCGCACCGCGGCTTTGAAACCGTGACCTACCTGCTCGACGGGCGCATGCGTCACCGGGACAACGCCGGCCATGAAGGCGTCATCGAAGCCGGCGGAATTCAGTGGATGACCGCCGGCAGGGGGATCGTGCATTCGGAAATGCCGGAACAGGAAAACGGCCTGCTGGAAGGGTTCCAGCTGTGGGTGAACCTGCCCGCCGCGCACAAGATGGACCCACCGGCCTATCAGGAATACCCGGTCAGCGATATTCCAGTAGAGACGCGCGATGGTGGTGTCGCGGTACGCGTCATTGCCGGCACCACATCGCTGGGCACCCGCGGACCGGTGGTACAGCCTTTGACCGATCCGCTCTACCTGGATGTGACCCTGCCGGCCGGCGGCGAATTCGTGGAAAGCACCTCGCCGGAACACAATGCCTTTGTCTACGTGATCAACGGCTCGCTGGTGGCCACCGACACGGAAGGCAAAGGCGTACAGTTGCAGCGTGACGATCTGGGTATCCTGGCGCATGGCGATGCCATCAGGCTACAGACTGCCGACACCGATGCACGCTTCCTGGTCGTGGCCGGCAAGCCACTCAACGAGCCAGTTGCGCGCGGCGGACCCTTTGTCATGAATACCCGCGCCGAGATCCAGCAGGCGTACCAGGACTACGAGCAGGGCAGGTTCTGAGCTGCTGCTCAAAGCCTTGCGTTGCCGGAACACGAACTGAGGGCAACGCCCTGTTGTCGGTTCCAGGTTGATGCCCCCCGACGCGACGTGTGCCAAAGGACACACAACGACCTGTTTTGTTGAAAAACTCTGAGTGAGATAGCGCAAGCCATCCAGTGCCTTGCGTTGTTCGGAACCCGTCTGATAAGGCTCGCAGCTTGAACGCCGTTATACATTTGTGGGCACGTTGATCAGGTCCTGATAACGCGACCGGAACTCTGTAACAGGCTGACGTACATGGCAGATTATCACTATAACTGTGTTGAATTATGAATAAGAAAGCATCTCTAGTCTTTGCGATAGTCGTGCTGGGCCTGGCAATTCCAGGCGTCGCGTTTTCGGGAATCTATCGGTGGGTAGACGAAGACGGGAAGGTACATTTTTCCGATAAGCCATCGAAGTCGCATTCGTCCGAGGCAGTTAAGCTCCGCATCAACACGTACGAAGGTGTTAGCTACGATACTTCCAGTTTCGATGTTGGGAAAGAGGTCGTAATGTATTCGGCGAGCTGGTGCGGCGTTTGTAAAAAGGCTCGCCGCTATTTCGCGGAGCGGGGAATCAACTACACGGAGCGCGACATTGAAAACAGCGCAAGAGGAAAAATGGAGTTCAAGAAACTGGGCGCGAAAGGGGTGCCGGTCATACTCGTCGGCAACCGCCGCATGAATGGATTCAGTGTCGAGGGCTTCGAAAAGCTGTACCAGTAACGAATGCATAACATTGCGTTCAAGCGGTTCGTCACTTTGTTCCTCACCGGGACGCCCGGCGCCGCTTAACTTTGGCCTCATACGCATATATGACTCTGCCAACGATCTTAGTGATTATCAGCACCGGGTTGTTCCTGATCTGGGAGAGAGTATCTCCTGGCAGGAAGCTGCCCAATTCGGCAGGGTGGTATTTTCGAGCCTTGCTGATCAACCTTATCCAGCTTGGCATCACGCTTATTACTGGCAAGCTATGGCTTGAAATATTTTCAGGTGAGTCAGTCTTTGATCTGCGCAGTTACAGCAATCCTGCCTTAGAGGGATTCATCGGCTGGTTTATTGGCACATTCGTTTTCTACTGGTGGCATCGTCTACGCCATGAAAACGGGTGGTGGGTCATTTTTCACCAAATCCATCATTCCGCGTCTCGAATTGAGGTCCTCACTTCCTTTTACAAGCACCCGGTTGAAATACTGGTGAATTCGTTCTTGACGGCGGTAATTCTTTTCCCAATTCTCGGGGTGTCGTTGCTGGCCAGCTTCTGGTACAACTTTTTCGCGGCCACTGGCGAGTATTTCTATCACGCCAACGTCAAAACGCCCCGCTGGCTGAGATACTTCATTCAAACGCCAGAGCTTCACTCGGTCCACCATCAATTCGATGTTCATTCGTATAATTACAGCGATATTCCCATTTGGGATCGCGTCTTTGGCACCTACCACGATGCCACTTCATTCACGGAGCGCTGCGGGTTCCCGGAAGGCGCGGAGCGGCGTCTACCGGAAATGCTTTTGTTCAAAGATGTGTATGAGAAAAGCGCATAACCAGGCGCACAAAGCGCTTTCCATGTTCACTGGGATACTTCGCCGCTGCGCGGTTTCACGCCACCCGTCATATACGATGCGCTGATACTGAAT
>CBDTYI010000052.1:0-11996 GCA_965364565.1 uncultured Gammaproteobacteria bacterium
AAAGAACCCCCGCCGTGGCGGGGGTCGACTGATGGGGGCTGCCAGACCGGATCTCGCACCGGGATCCCGGATTATCGCGCCGATCGTCGCTTTGCCGGGGTCACACCGCGGCCGCTACGCGCCGGAGTCTACGCTTCGAGTTACGCGTGCTGATGTCCGCCGGGCCCGTGTACATGGCCGTGGGAGATTTCCTCCTGCGAGGCTTCGCGAACCTCGATGACCTCGACTGCGAAGTTGAGCGGGACACCGGCCAGCGGGTGATTGCCATCGACGGTGATACTGTCGTCTTCCACTTTGGCGACGGTGACGACCAGCGTTTCGCCGCTGGGGCCCTGGGCATGAAACTGCATGCCGGGTTCGATGTCGGTGTCCTGGGGAAACATATCGCGCGGCACCGACTGCTGCTTGGCGTCGTCGCGTTCGCCGTAGGCCTCCTGCGGTGCCACGGAGACGTCCAGCGTGTCGCCGGCCTGTTTACCGCTGAGCGCATTTTCCAGGCCCGGGATGATGTTGTTGGCGCCGTGGAGGTAGACGAAGCTGCCATCGTTGGACTGGTCAATCACGTTGCCGTCGTTGTCGGTGAGCGTATAGTTCAAGGTCACGACCTTGTGGGTTTCGATCTGCATCAAGACATCCTCGAGCCTGCCGCGGGCAGGCGGTTTTTGAAATAAATTGGACACCATACAGCAAAGCGGGCGGGAAAGGAATTGACCCCCGGTACCCGTGCCCGCGGTGCGGTATTGTGCCGACACTCGAGCCAAGCGCCCGACAAGCGGGCGATTCTCTGCGCCCGCGCTTTCAGCGCGGCGATACATGCCGCATAATCCGGGGATTTACGGTCTCCTGGAGCAGTCATCGGTGAAATTCAGCGTCGCGGACTTTCGGGCCTGGGAAAACAGGAGTGTCACCCTGCTCGGTATGTCGGGGGTGGGCAAGACCTACCTGTCCTCGCTGCTGCGCGAACACAACTGGTTCCACTATTCCGGCGACTACCGTATCGGTACCCGGTACCTCGACGAGCCGATCATGGACCTTATCAAGCAGCAGGCCATGCAGGTGCCGTTTCTGCGCGACCTGTTGCGGCGCGACTGGATCTATATTCGCAACAACATCAAGGTGGATGACCTGGGTCCGGTGTTGAGTTTCGTCGGCAAACTGGGCAACCCGGAACTGGGTGGTGTGCCGCTGGACGAGTTTTCACGCCACCAGGCGCTGTACCGCGACGCCGAGATCAAGGCGATGCGCGACGTTCCGGAGTTCACCCGCAAGGCGCGCGAGATCTACGGCTACCAGCATTTCGTCAACGATGTCGGCGGCAGCCTTTGCGAGCTGGATGAACCGTCGGTCATCGATCTGCTGGTCGAGCACACCCTGATTCTCTATATCAAGGTCACCGACCGGGAAGAAGAACAGAAGCTGATTGAGCGTGCCCAGAGCGATCCCAAACCGCTCTACTATCGTCCCGAATTTCTCGCCGAGCAGTTGGAAGTGTATCTCAGGGAGAACGGGTTTGCTTACGCGGCACAGATGGATCCCGACGCGTTCACGCGCTGGGTGTTTCCGCGCCTGTTCCATTCGCGCATTCCGCGTTACGAGGCGATTGCCGGTCCGCACGGCTACACGGTCACCTCCCGGGAGGTGGCACAGGTGCGCGACGAGGGCGATTTTCTGGAATTGCTGGAAACGGCGATTGCGCGCGGCGGAGCCTGATCGATGCCGCTGGTCGCACATAACCGTCTGCCCGCGTTCGAGCGCCTGCGCGAGGAGGGGATTCGGGTATTGCCGGCCGATTTCGCACTGCAGCAGGATATCCGCGAGCTGCACATCGGTCTTCTCAACATGATGCCCGATGCCGCGCTGGCGGCGACCGAACGGCAGTTTTTCCGCCTGGTGGGTGAGAGCAATCCGATCGCCCAGTTCTATGTGCACCCGTTTACCTTGCCGGAACTGCCGCGCGGTCCGGATGCGCAGGCCTACATCGACAGCTATTACGAGCCGTTCGACGCAGTGAAACAGCAGGGTCTGGACGCGCTGATCGTCACCGGCGCCAACGTCGTGGGCCCGGATCTGGACAACCAGCCGTTCTGGGAGCCACTGAAAGGTGTCATCGACTGGGCGTTCGACAATGTGACCTCGATCCTGTGCTCCTGTCTCGCCACCCACGCCGTGCTGCAGTTCCGCTACGGCAAGAAGCGTATTCCGCAGCCGCACAAGATCTGGGGCGTATTCCCGCACCGCGTGGTGGATAAGCGGCATCCGCTGGTCAATGATGTCAATACCCGCTTCGACGTGCCGCACTCGCGCTGGAACGCGGTCACCCGCCAGCAGTTCGAGGCAGCCGGCTTGCGGGTGCTGGTGGAAGTCGAGGGTGATGGTGTGCATCTCGCCACCAGTGCCGACGGCCTGCGGGTGGTGTTCTTCCAGGGGCACCCCGAATACGACACCATTTCGCTGCTCAAGGAATACAAGCGCGAGGTGGGCCTTTACGCGGACGGGGCGCGCGCCGACTACCCGCCGTTTCCGGTCGACTATTTCGGCGTTCAGGAGAAGGCGCTGCTGAACGAGCACCGCTCAAGGGTGGACGCGGCGCGCCTGCGCGGCGATGAAATTCCGGCGTTTCCCGAGCAGCTGGCGGCGCAGCGGCTGGACAACACCTGGCACGATACCGCCGAAGCGGTGGTCGGCAACTGGATGGGGCTGATCTACCAGGTCACCCACAAGGACCGGCGCATTCCGTTCATGGAAGGCGTCAATCCGGACGATCCGCTGGGTCTGTACGGAAGTTGATCGCCTCATGACAGCGGCGCACCAATGCGGCGACGTGGAGCGCAGCGTGCCGCCGGGCGCTGCCGCGCGTGTACCGGTGCGGGGCGACTGAGCATGCGCGAAATCATCCATCTGCAGACCGCGGCACACGAGACACTGGTCGACATCACCGGGCAGGTGCGGACGGTGGTCAGCGCCTCGGGGGTCCGCAACGGCCTGGTGTCGGTTTACGCCCAGGGCGCGACGGCCGCAATCATGGTCCAGGAGAACTGGGACGAGAGCGTGCAGACCGACGTGGTGAATTTCCTGCGCAAGCTGATTCCGAACGGCGTCTGGCTGCACGATGCCCAGGACGGCAACGGCGATGCGCACCTCAAGTCGGGGCTGGTGGGTCCGTCGGAGAGCATCCCTGTGATCGATGGTGAGCTCGGCCTGTCGCGCTGGCAGAATATTTTCTTCTGTGAGTTCGATGGGCCGCGCAAGGACCGGCGGGTGGTCTGTACGGTGCTGGCCGACGACTGATGGTTGCGGGGCGCACACGGAGCGGTGCCGCGCGCGAACGGGGTTGGCCCGTGACAGCGGGGCCGGCAAAAGCCGCACCCCCACGGCCGCGACCGCGGGGAATTATGAGATAGGTTCTGGTATTTCCGGATATTTGGATGCAGCCGGGTGCCGTCAGGCACGCCGGGGTCGTGCATCAGAACTCGCCCGCAGCGCCCCGGTTCATGATGTCGAGGATGATTTCCTTGACCTGCAACGCCTCTTCCTTGAGGGCCGGTGGCAGCTCCTGCCCGCCATGGATCATGAGGTCCATGTTGAGCGTGTACAGCCACAATTTGCCACTGGTATCCTCGAGCAGCGTAATGCGGCACGGCAGGTAGGCGGAAAATGCGTCGCTGTAGTCGATCATGCGCGCGGCGGTCATGGCGTTGCAGAACATGTAGATCTTGATGAACCGGTAGGGCTCGCCGCTCATGGCTTCCACTTCCTTGTAGAGGGGCAGCTCACCGACGTTCTTGATGTTGTGTTCATTGGCCACAAACTTCATGGTCTGCTCCACGTCTTCGGGGGACAGGCCATCCTCGACCGGAACTTTCCACACCGTGGCCTCCGCACCGTTGCCCGTCTTGACCTGGGGTCTGGTGATATCGCCATAGGTTGTCAGTGCCTGGCCATCAAAGCCGGAAAGGTTGGTGATCGCCGGACCTACCTGCACGATGGCCACGATAATTACGATAATAACCGCCAGTCCGAACAGTCCGATCAGGTTCCAGAGTAGACGCATGGTGGTTTCCTTATTCGCTGTTTACCGGCAAGTCTAGCACTCCTTGCGCGTCTGTGGGGTAGTCAGATCCTCTATCAGCTTCAGTGCCCGCGCATGGTGGCCACCCTGCCAGTAGAGTTTTCCGCACCCGGGGCATTGCAGAAAGTCGTGATAGTAACGGCGGGTTTTCGGTTCCAGGCGATGTTCGATGTGGCTCTTCTGCACCCGCTGCAGCGGCGCATTACAGCGCGTGCAGCGGGTAAACGGCTTCACGCTGCGGTACAGGTCGAGGCGCGCCAGCACTTCGCGCGCCTGGTCGCGCGGCCGGACCGCGCGGACGAAGCAGCCGTGCGAGATGATCTTGCGGTGCAGCAGCCGCCGATCGCGGGTCAACACGATACGGTGCTGCTCCACGCTCATGGTGGCGACGTCGTCATCCGTGAAGTCGTTGCGGTATGCGCAGTCCAGCCCCAGCAGCCGCAGGTAACGCGCCAGCCGCCCCAGGTTGCAGTCCACCACAAAGCGCGGTTTGCGCAGTGGGGTGGGACGCAGGCGCAGCACAGGTGATACATCCAGGCACTCGAACACCGGGTACACACTGACGCGGTCGCCGTCGCGCACCAGGTAGGAAAAGTCGACCGAGCGGCCGTTGACCAGGATCAGCTCGATTTCGGGGTGCGGCACCCCGAACGACTCGATCATGTCCTTGATGGAGGCACGCCGCTCGAAGTCGTGGCTGAACTCGGCCTTGCGCCGCTCGGCCGGCAGGAAATCATTCAGTTCTGCGTAAAACCTGAAGTAGGCGACGGCCATGGCGGTGAGCATACAGCAAAATGCCGGCTGACCCTGCCAGGCGCGACCGGGGGCAGCGGCGCGCGGGCGGCCAGCGCGGCGCAGTCCGCCCGGGCGACGAATTTTCGTCGTGTCAGGCTGTCTATACTTGTTGAAAGCGTCAAGTTGGAGTCGTTTCGGTTTGGAGTGTGACGCCGCCCCGGCAGGAGTTGCGCGCCCCGGTGCTATGGTGCCCGGCCCGGCGGAAGGAAATGCGCCTGACTCGCGCGGTTGGCGTGAGTTTTGCGTGTGATTAGGCGATATCGATACGCGCGGGATGCGGCTCTGCCGCCGTGAACAACGAATGGACGACATTTCCAGACAAAAAGGCCTGCTCGAATTCTGGGACAGCTCGCAACTGGCGGGCCACAACGCCGCCTACCTTGAAGACCTCTACGAACAGTTTGTGGCGGACCCGGATCGGGTCTCGGCGCACTGGCGGCGCTTTTTCGAAACCCTGCCGCGGGTAAACGGGGGAGGGGCCGAAGCGCTGCACTCGGCTATCCGGCAGGCGTTCCGCGTCATGACGCGCGAACCGTTGAGCCCGCGTCGTCCGGTGAGCAGCCTGGCCGGAACGCGGGCGCATGAAGAAAAACAGATCCGGGTCCTGCAGCTGATCAACGCGTACCGATTCAGGGGGCACCAGATTGCCGACCTCGATCCGCTCGGACTGCGCGAGTGTCCGGAGTTGCCCGAACTGGGCCTCGCCCACCACGGCCTCAGCGAAGCCGACCTCGATACCGCTTTCGACAGCGGATCGCTGGTCAGCAGCGAGGAACCGACGCTGCGCCAGATACTCACGCAGCTGCAGGCGACCTACTGCGGCAGCGTCGGGGCCGAATATATGCACATCACCGAGACGGCCGAGAAGCGCTGGATACAGCAGCGCCTGGAAGGGGCCGCGGGTCGGGAACAGCTCCCGGCGGATACCCGGCAGCGTATCCTGCAGCGTCTGGTTGCAGCCGAGGGACTGGAACGTTACCTGCACGCGCGCTATGTCGGGCAAAAACGCTTTTCGCTGGAAGGCGGCGACAGCCTGGTTCCGCTGCTCGACGATCTGATTCAGCGCAGCAGCCGGCACGGCGCCAGGGAAGTCGTCATCGGCATGGCGCACCGTGGCCGCCTCAACGTGCTGATCAACATCGTCGGCAAGACCGCGGCCGAGCTGTTTCAGGAATTCGAGGGCAAGCCCGGGCAGCCGACCAATGGCTCCGGTGACGTCAAGTATCATCAGGGATTTTCCTCCAATCTGCAGACCGGCAGCGGACTGGTGCATGTCGCGCTGGCGTTCAATCCCTCGCACCTGGAAATTGTCGGGCCGGTGGTGGAAGGCTCGGTGCGTGCCCGCCAGCAGCGCAGCGGTGACGACGAGGGTAAGCAGGTGGTTCCGGTGCTGATCCACGGCGACGCCGCGTTTGCCGGACAGGGCGTGGTCATGGAGACTTTCAACATGTCCCAGTCGCGCGGTTTTTCCACCAAGGGAACCGTGCACGTCGTCGTCAACAACCAGATCGGTTTCACTACCAGTCACCAGGGCGACGCCCGTTCCACGCTGTACTGCACCGACATCGCAAAAATGGTCAATGCGCCGATTTTGCACGTCAACGGCGATGACCCCGATGCGGTCATCCAGGTCACCCGCCTGGCGCTCGACTACCGGATGAGTTTTCACAAGGACGTGGTCATCGATCTGGTCTGTTACCGCCGCCACGGCCACAGTGAGGCCGACGAGCCGACCGCCACGCAGCCGCTCATGTACCAGGCGATCCGCGATCACCGCACCACCCGCGAATTGTATGCACAGCGGCTGGTGGACGAGGGCGTCATCGACGCGAACCTGCCGCAGCAGCTCCTGGACGCCTACCGCGCGCAACTGGATGCGGGCGTCTCGGTCGTCGACGAGCTGGTGCCCAAGGAGCAGGCGCACTATGCCTACGCTGTGGACTGGGCGCCGTATCTGAAGCAGGCCTGTACCGCATTTCTGGAGACCGCTGTTCCCATTGAACGCATGCGCGAACTGTGGCGCAGTCTCGAACAGGTGCCGGAGGGATTCGAGCTGCTCGCGAACGTAACCAAGATCATGGATAACCGGCGCAAGATGGCGGCCGGGGCTCTGCCGATCGACTGGGGCTTCGCCGAAACCATGGCCTATGCGTCGCTGGTCAGCGAAGGCTTTGGTGTACGGCTGTCCGGTCAGGACAGCGCACGCGGCACCTTTTTTCACCGCCACGCGGTGTTGCACAACCAGAAAGACGGCGAACTGTACGTTCCGCTGCGCAACGTGAGCGCGGATCAGGGTAACTTCCTGGTGATCAACTCGCTGCTCTCGGAAGAGGCGGTGCTGGCATTCGAATATGGCTATGCCACCACCGATCCGCGTACCCTGGTGATCTGGGAAGCCCAGTTCGGCGACTTTGCCAACAATGCGCAGGTGGTGATCGATCAGTTTATCAGCGCCGGCGAACAGAAGTGGAACCGTTTGTGCGGGCTGGTCATGTTTCTGCCCCATGGTATGGAGGGGCAGGGGCCGGAACATTCCTCGGCACGGCTGGAGCGCTATCTGCAGCTGTGTGCGGAGCATAACATGCAGGTGTGCGTACCGACCACGCCGGCGCAGATCTTTCACTTGCTACGGCGCCAGACCCTGCTCGAGTGCCGCAAGCCGCTGGTGGTCATGACGCCGAAGAGTCTGCTGCGGCACAGGCTCGCGATCAGTTCCCTGGAAGACCTGAGCAGCGGCGAATTCCAGCCGCTGATCGACGAAGTCGACGAGCTCGACGCCGGCGCGGTCAGGCGTGTTGTAATGTGCAGCGGCAAGGTATATTACGATCTGCTGGAGAAGCGCCGGGAAAACGAGCTGCACCAGGTTGCCATTGTGCGTCTCGAACGCCTGTATCCCTTTCCCGAGGTACAGTTGCGCAAGCTGCTGGCGGGCTATGCGAACGCCGGCGAATTCGTGTGGTGTCAGGAAGAGCCGCAAAACCAGGGCGCGTGGTTCTCGAGTCAGCATCACCTGCGCTCGGCACTGGCGCGCCCCGAACTGCTGCAATACGCGGGGCGCGCGTTCTCCGCGGCACCGGCGTCGGGTTATGCCGGCCTGCACGTGAAACAGCAGCACGCACTGGTGGCGCAGGCCCTGGGCCTGCCAATAGACGCAGCATAGGAGCGGCAAGGAAACAGCATGGCAATCGAACTCAAGGTCCCCGGGTTTCCGGAATCCGTCGCCGACGGAACCATATTGAAGTGGAACAAGAAGCCCGGCGAGGCGGTGCGGCGCGAGGAACCGGTGGTGGAGATCGAGACCGACAAGGTGGTCTTCGAAGTGCCGGCACCCAGAGACGGCGTGCTGGAGGATATCCTGGAGCCGGAGGGCACCGTGGTGGTGTCCGGACAGTTGCTCGGACACATGAGGGAGGGCGAGACCGTTGTGGCCCGCAGCGAGCCGCAGCAGGTCAGCGCCGCGGCGGGCGCGGCGGGGCACACAGCATTTGCGACGCCGTCTGCGCGTCGACTCATCGAGGAACACGGCCTGGACCTGGATACCATACCGGCTTCCGGCAGTGGCAACCGGGTGCTCAAGGAGGATGTGTTGCGGGTCATCGACAAGCCCCAACAAGCCCCGGCCGGCGGTGCGGCGCAACCGACGCGGCGGCCCGCGGCGCCGGTCGAGGTGGCAACGGAAACTCCGGCCGCGAACGTCGAGGGGCGGCCGGAGCGACGGGTCACCATGACCCGCCTGCGCGCGCGTATCGCGGAACGTCTCGTCGAGGCGCAACAGACCGCGGCGATACTCACCACCTTCAACGAAATCAACATGCAGCCGGTGATGGCATTGCGCAGCCGCTATCGCGATGAGTTCGAGAAACAGTACGGGGTGCGGCTGGGATTCATGTCGTTCTTCGTCAAGGCGGTCATCGAAGGACTGCGGCGCTTTCCGGAACTGAACGCATCCATTGACGGTACGGATATCGTGTATCACGGCTTTTTCGATATCGGTATCGCGGTGTCGTCCCCGCGCGGCCTGGTGGTGCCGATCCTGCGTGACGCCGATCAGCTGGGCGTGGCTGAGATCGAAACGCGCATCCGCGAATTCGGACACAAGGCCAAGGAGGCCAGCCTGAGCATGGAAGACATCACCGGCGGGACCTTCAGCATCACCAACGGCGGCGTGTTCGGTTCGCTGCTGTCGACCCCGATTCTCAATCCACCGCAGTCCGGGATTCTCGGCATGCACAAAATCCAGGAACGGCCGGTGGCTGAGAATGGCGCAGTGGTCATACGGCCGATGATGAACGTGGCGCTGTCCTATGATCACCGGCTGGTGGATGGCAGGGAAGCCGTGCAGTTCCTGGTGACCGTGAAGGACATGCTGGAGGATCCAGCGCGTCTGCTGCTGGGCGTGTGAACGCGTATGACTGAACAATACGATGTCGTCGTTATCGGGGCCGGGCCGGCCGGGTATGTGGCGGCGATTCGCTGCGCCCAGCTGGGGCTGAGAACAGCGTGTATCGACCAGTGGCTGAATCTGCAGGGAAAGCCGGTGCTGGGGGGCACCTGCCTGAACGCGGGCTGCATACCGTCCAAAGCGCTGCTGGAATCGTCCGAACGTTATGCCGAGACCCGCCACGCGCTGGCAGCGCACGGTATACGGGTCACGGGCGTGGAACTGGACCTCCAGGCCATGATGGCGCGCAAGGACAAGGTGGTCGCGGACCTGACCCAGGGCATTGAACAGCTGTTCAGGTCCAGCGGGGTGACCTGGATCCAGGGACATGCCCAGTTGCACGCCAACCGCGAGGTGCATATTACCGCGAGCGGCGCGGACGCCCCGCGCACCGTTCAGGCCGCGCACGTGATCCTTGCGCCCGGTTCTTCACCGGCGCAGATCGACACGGTGCCGCTGCACGAGGACATTGTGGTCGATTCCACCGGCGCCCTGGAATTCCGCGAGGTGCCGCGGCGCCTGGGGGTCATCGGCGCGGGGGTCATCGGGCTCGAACTGGGCAGTGTCTGGCGGCGTCTGGGTGCGCAAACGGTGACAATGCTGGAAGCGCAGGAATGTTTTCTGCCGATCGCGGATGACATGGTCGCGCGCGAGGCGCTGCGGGTGTTCAGCCGGCAGGGCCTGGACATCCAGCTGGGTAGTCGCGTTACCGCCTGCGAGGTAAACAACGGCGCGGTTCGCATCAGCTATCAGAACGGGGAAGGGGAGCACCAGGCCGAGTTCGACAAACTGATCGTGGCTGTGGGGCGCCGTCCCAATACCAACCACCTGGCGAGCGACGAGGCCGGACTGCTGCTGGACGAGTGGGGTTTCGTGCATGTCGACGAGCGCTGCAAGACTAACCTGCCGGGCGTCTACGCGGTCGGCGATGCGGTGCGCGGACCGATGCTGGCGCACAAGGGCTCCGAGGAAGGTGTGATGGTCGCCGAGCTGCTCGCCGGTCACACGGCCAGTGTGAACTATGCTGCCATCCCCTCGGTTATCTATACGCTTCCGGAAGTCGCCTGGGTGGGCGAAACCGAGCAGGCCCTGAAAGCCGGCGGCACCCCGTATCGAAGCGGACTGTTCCCGTTTGCGGCCTCCGGACGGGCGCGCGCCTCGGGCGCGAGCGGCGGCTTCATCAAGATACTCGCGGACGCCGAGACGGATCGTATTCGCGGCGTCCATATGATTGGACCGCATTGCTCCGAACTCATCGCCGAGGCGGTGATCGCCATCGAGCTAGGCAGCAGTGCTGAAGACATTGCGCTTACCATGTTCGCGCATCCGACTCTGTCGGAAAGTTTTCACGAAGCCGCGCTGGCGGTGCACGACAGAGCGATCCATGTCGCCGGGCGCGGCGCCGGCAAATCTCAGTAGCTGGGGATGCGCAAACCTCCGCCATCAGGCGGCGGTATTGAGCAGCTTGGTGCCGAGCGTAGCGAAGCCCAACACGGTCTCTGAGCCGTAACCCGAAGCCATCGGCGTCAGCTGGTGGAGTATTCACGCACCTCTCCCGGCGTACGCTGACGCAGTGTGCCGCGGTTTGTTTCACCGCCTGGACGCGTCTGGCGTGCTCGCTGTGGCGCCCGGCACGACCCGCTTGCAACAGTGGCCCCGGCTGGGCAAGGTATCCGCGTGCGGTACTGCGTGGCCCGGAATCAGCCGGGTCGTCGGGTGCCACCGGAGTGCAAACTGTGCCCACCGTCGTCTGCGACCAACTGATCAACGCCGCTGAAGCGCTGGCCGTGCTGGCCCGGCGTCATTGTCAGCGCCGCGCGCTGGTGCTCGCCGGTCAACGCGATTGGGGCCGGGAAGCGGCCTGCGAGATTCTTGAGCGGCTGGCGCCGGGCGTCGCGCACTGGTTCAGCGACGCCGCGCCGCCGGGCGCATCGGCGAGCCAGGGCAGCGCCGCCCTGGCGCTGCTGGGTTGCGAACTGGACGCGCTGGTGTTCGATGCCTGGTCGGGGTTCGACCCGGACGCGTTCGGCGCCCTCACCGGCACTCTGCGCGGCGGCGGCTTGTTGCTGCTTCTGACGCCGCCCTTCGAGCAGTGGCCGCAGTTCCCCGATCCCCAGAACCGGCGCATCACCGTGGCGCCTTATACTGCTGAGCAGCTGAGCGGGCGTTTTCTGCAGCGCCTGGTCCGGGTGCTTGAATCCGATCCCGACGTCCTGCGGTGTGAAGAGGGCAGGCCGGTGCAAGCGCCTGTCGACGCGGTGCCGGCGGCCACGCCATGCCGCGAGCCGGTGGCCGCCCCGTGCCGTACCGCCGACCAGCAGCGCGCCGTGGACGCGGTGGTGCGCGTGGTGACCGGCCACCGACGCCGCCCGGTGGTGCTGACGTCGGATCGCGGGCGTGGCAAGTCCGCGGCGTTTGGCATCGCCGCGGCGCAACTGATTCAGGCCGGGCGCGAGCACATTCTGGTCACCGGGCCACGCATGCGGGCAGCGCAGGCAGTACTCGACCACGCCAGGTCATTGTTGCCCAGGGAGCGACACCAGGCGATTGCCTTCCGCGCCCCCGATGAGTTGTTGCGTGACAATCCCCATGCGGACGTGCTGCTGGTGGACGAAGCGGCAGCGATTCCGGCGCCGTTGCTCGAAGGGCTGTTGAAACGCTATTCACGCATTGCTTTCGCCACCACGGTGC
>CBDTYI010000053.1:0-11763 GCA_965364565.1 uncultured Gammaproteobacteria bacterium
CCGAGCCGGAAGCCCGGGTACGATACGGTAATGCGGTTACGGTGTATCAAAGTGACTTCACGCCGATGCGGCATGCCCTGTCGGCTCACGGCTCGAGCACGGCGATGAAACTGGTGTGTGCCGGTGCGGATGAAAAAGTTGTCGGCATTCACATGATCGGCGAGAACACTGACGAAATGCTGCAGGGATTTGCCGTAGCGGTCAGGATGGGCGCCACCAAGAGTGACTTCGACAGCACCATCGCGGTTCACCCCACCAGCGCCGAGGAACTGGTGACCATGCCGGCACCGGTGCAGGCGGCGCCGCACAGCGTGGATAACGGTCTCGAATGGCAGCAGGCCAGTTGACACAGGCAGGCAGGGCGGGCCGGGAACAGCCTCCCGCCCTGTGATGCCGCTTGCATAATCGGTATGCAGACTAGCAAAGTGCCACCAGCCACCGTGAGACTCCGCCCGGCCAAAGAGGCTGACCTCGCTGCTGTCAATCGCGTCATCGAAGCGGCGGTCATGACCTGGAAGCTGCCGGACCGGGTCAAACGCCTGGCGCTACCCAGCTACCGCTATACGGCGCTGGATTTCGCACACCTTGACATGGTGGTGGCGGAGGACGCACAGCAGAACATAACCGCTGTCGCGGCCTGGGAACCCGCCGACACCCGAGACAGGCCCGCTGGACAGAACGCCCTGTTGTTACACGGTATCTACGTCCATCCCGCGCATCACCATCAGGGTATCGGCCGTGAGCTGTTCAGGGCAGCTGAACGTGCGGTCCGCGAGCACCAATACGACGGCTTGCTGGTCAAAGCCCAGGGGGATGCAAGCGGTTTTTTCATTGCCCAGGGCATGAACAGGTTGCAGGTCGAAGACCCTTCACGCCATTACGCACATCGCTTCTGGAAGAGCGCGGACAAATAGCGGCCCGCCATCGACCTGCCGATCAACAGCCGTCGTGGCAGCGACGCTCCAGATAGGCCGCCAGCGCAGCGATAGTCGGATAGTCGAACAGGTCCGTGATCTCGACCTTGGCAGGGAAACGCGCCTCGATCTGTTCGTGAATCTTCACCAGCATCAGCGAGTCGGCGCCCAGCTCGAACAGGTTCTGGTCAGGCGCCAGCGTCCGCCCGGCAAACACCCGCTGGCAAATCGTCTGCAGCTGCAGTTCGATAGGATTCGGCGCGTCCGCAGATCCCGATTGCGCAACCAGCGCCTGCACGGACGCCATCAGCGTATGGTACTCGCCACGCTCGAATGCCTGCGCCAGTCGATAACGCTGCAACTTGCCGCTGGTGGTGCGCGGCAGGTTCGGCACCGGCAGCACGGCATCGGCATGCAGACCGGCGTGCGCACTGAGCGCGCGCTGCACCCGCTGCGCGATTTCCGCGAAGCCGTCCACACCGCGCCGGTGCTGCACGAATACCAGCACCAGGTCAGCACTGTTCGCCGGGTTGCGCGCTGCTGCCACCGCCACCTTGCCGGATTCCAGTTGCGCGACGTGCTGCAACAGCTGTTCGATGTCCTGCGGATACCAGTTCTGACCGTTGACGAACAGAATATCCTTGGCGCGCCCGGTCACGTACAGCCCGTCGCCCGTCAGAAAACCCAGGTCGCCGGTGTCCAGCCAGCCATCGGCACTCAGCGCCCGGTCGTATTGTGGAGCGCGATAGTATCCGTCCATGACATTGTCACCGCGGATATGGATGTGGCCGACACTGCCCGGCGGCAGGGCCGTGCCCGTTGCATCGCAGACTCGCAGCTCGCAGCCCGCGACGGGCTTGCCCAGACACACCAGTTCCACGGTGCGCCGCTGCCCTGCACCCGCGCTGACTGTGTCACCGACCGAGAGCCGGTCTGCCGCCACCGTGATCGACTGGACGCCGCTGCGCGGCGCTGGAAACGTCACCGCAAGACTGGCCTCGGCCATGCCGTACACCGGGTAAAATGCTTTCGCCTCGAGCCCTGCCGGCGCCAGCCGTTCGGCGAACTCGCGGCATACCGCCGCCGAAACCGGTTCGGCGCCATTGAATATCAGGCGCACCTGCGAGAGGTCGAGGTCACTCGCGGGCTGTGCCGCCGCCTTCAGGTAGTGCTGATAGCCGAAGTTCGGCGAACACAGCAGGCTGGCCCGGCACTCCGCGGCCGCCTGCAGCCAGCGCAGCGGCCGGCGCAGGAACGACTCGGTGTCCATCAGCACCTGACCCAGGGCGTTGTACAAGGGCACCAGGTGAAAACCGATCAGGCCCATGTCGTGACTGAGCGGCATCCAGCTCAGGGTCACGTCACCAGGCTCGATGGCGGCGGCCGCGCTGATGGCGCGTATGTTGGAGATCAGGTTGGCGTGGCTGAGTACCACGCCCTTGGGTTCACTGGTGGACCCCGAGGAGAACTGGATCAGGGCAGCGTCCTCCGGGCGGGCGCGGTGCAGCACGGGTTCACCGTCGAACTGCGCAATCGTCTCCAGCAGACAGACGCGTGCACCGAATACGTGCCCAGCGCCGCGGGCGTGAATACGCTGCCACAGGTCGCGTTGCGTGAACAGGAACGGCGCGTCGAATTTGTGCGCGACGGTTTCCAGCTTGTGCAGATACTCGGAATGCACCCCCGCCGACAAGGGCACCGGCACCAGCCCGCCGAGCTGGCACGCCCAGAAGGCATCCACGAACGCCATATTGTTGCGCAGAAACAGCAGCAGCGGGTCGCCAGGCTTGAGGCCATGCTGCTGCAGCACCGCGAGCAGACCGCGTGCCCGCGCCAGCAGATCGGCATAGGATACCCAGGTCTCGCGCGCCCTTCCCTGCAGGAAACGGACACCGCGCGAGGCGGCGTCCAGTCCCGACAGGACTTCGCCCAGTGTGAGCGCCTTGCCCGCCACGTCAGGCGACCGCTTCAAAAGTCAGATACAGCGGTCGACGCGGGCGCAGGTTGACCTCCGTTTCCAGTTCCACGCCGTTGGCAGCGAGCGGCTGTGGCCGCAGCCGCGCGGCGATGACCAGCAGATGGATCATCATTTCGGCCATGGCAAAACTTTCGCCGACACAGTGGCGCGGCCCGGCGGAAAACGGGATGTAGACGAAGCGATGCCGGCGCGCCTCCTGCTCCGGCGCAAAGCGTTGCGGGCGAAACGCCTCCGGTTCATCCCAGAACTGCGGATGCCGATGCAGCAGGTAGGTACAAATGAACACGTCAGCCCCGGCGGGTATACGGTAGTCGCCGAAGCGGTCCGCGCCGAGCGCCCGGCGGGTGTACAACCAGCCGGGAGGATAGAGGCGCAACGCTTCCTTAATCACGCGCGGAATCCACACCAGGGCTTGCAGCTGCTCCCAGTCCGGCGCCGTACCGGTCGCCGCCTGGCGCGCCTCGGCCGCGACACGCTGGTACACTGCGGGGTGCGAGGCCAGCAGGTGCCACAGCCAGTTCAGGGACGCCGCGGTGGTCTCGTGTCCGGCCACGATCAGGGTCAGAACTTCATCGATCAGTTGCTTGTCCGGCATGGGCTCACCGCTGCTCTTGTCGCGCGCCTCGAGGCAGTGGCTAAGCAGGTCGGGCGGAAAGCGGCGCTCGCGGCGTCGCCGCTCCGCGACCGCCTGCACCAGTCTGCCGAGCGCACGGAATTTCACCGCAAATTGAAGGTCACGCTTGCTTTCGTCACTGACCAGCTCGAACGGATTACCGCCCTGCTCCTGTTCGATGCGAGCGAGGTCTGCGGAGAACAGCGCCTCCAGAACCGCTCGCAGCGTGGTTTCACTGGCCGCAGCGGTGACATTCACCGCCTCACCAGATTGCGCGGCCCGCCTCCAGCGGTCGGTCAGCACCTGCGCCTGGCGGAACCAGATCCCGAAAAACGGGGCGATACGCGGTTTATGAAAGCCCGGCTGCAACAAGCGCCGCTGACGGCGCCAGCGCTCGCCCTCGCTGGTCATCAGGCCGTTGCCCAGCAGTACCCGCACCCGCTCGATGCCCACCCCTTTGACGTAGTTGCGGTGATTGGACACCAGCACCCGCCGCACCCAGTCGGGGTGGTTGATCACATAGGTATCCGCATCGCGCGACGCGGACGGCACCCGGTAACAGTCGCCGTATTGCCGCCACAGCGCCTGCATACGACCCAGCTTGTCGTCCAGCCGATCCAGGTCGCAGGCCGCCGCCGGGCCCGGCGCCAGAATAGTCTGATTGTGCGGGGGAGACATGCTGTGGCTTCGCTATCGTTATCGGGCGTTTGCTGCGCGGACCGGCATTGTAAAACCGCGCCGGCGACCGCTCAATCCCGCCAGCAGCGCTATAATGCGGCTCACATGATACCCCTGCACGACGACAACCCCACCGAGATCACCCCGGTGCTCACCGTCACCTTCATCGTGATCTGCGTGCTGGTGTTTGTGTGGCAGCTGTCCCTGGGCGATAACCTGGAACGCATGATACTGGCGCTCGGCGTCATTCCGGCCACCGTGGTGGGCAGCGCAACCCTGGCGCCGGAGCTGCAGCTGATCCCGCCCTGGATGACCATATTCACCTCCATGTTCATGCACGGCGGCTGGATGCATCTGATCGGTAACATGCTGTACTTGTGGATTTTCGGCAATAATGTAGAGGATGCCATGGGCCACCCGCGGTTTGCGGCCTTCTATTTTCTATGCGGCGGCGCCGCGGTCATGGCCCAGGCCCTGCCCGACCCCGACTCGACCATTCCCATGATCGGCGCCAGCGGTGCCATATCCGGCGTACTGGGCGCCTACCTGCTGCTGTACCCGCACGCGCGGGTACTGGTCGCCGTACCACTGGGCTTCATTCTTTACACCATGCGCATACCCGCCGGCTTTGTGCTGGCCTTCTGGTTCGCCCTGCAGCTGATCAGCACTCTGGCCTCTGGCGACCAGCAGGGCGGCGTCGCCTTCGGCGCCCATATCGGCGGGTTCGTCGCCGGCATGGCCCTGATTCCGATCTTCAAACACCGCAATGTGCGCCTGTTCGCGCCGCGCCCCGATGACTAGGAGCCGGTCCGGACTGGCAGGTATAATGTGCCTCGGACACTCGAACGGCGGCCCACGGTCAGCACGGTTATGACAGGCAGAAAGGAGCACTGGGAACAAATCTACTCCGAAAAAAGCGCGTTGGAGGTGAGCTGGTATCAACGCGAGCCAGCCATTTCGCTGCGCCTGATAGACCACTGCAAACTGGCCAGAGACGTCCCCATTATCGATATCGGCGGCGGAGCCTCGGTGCTGGTCGATCGCTTGCTGGACGCCGGGTACAGCCGCCTCACGGTGCTCGATATCGCCGCGCAGTCGCTCGCCGCTGCCAGGGCCCGCCTGGGCCCGCGCGAGCGCCGCGTGGAATGGATTGAGGCCGATATCACCGAATTTATCCCGCCGCACCCGTTCGGCCTGTGGCACGACCGCGCGGTATTCCATTTCCTGGTCGAGCCTGACGACCGTACTCGGTACGTTGAAACGCTGAAACAGGCACTGGCGCCAGGCGGTTATGTGGTACTGGCGGCCTTCGCGATCGGCGGGCCGACACAGTGCAGCGGCCTGGATATTGTTCAGTATGATGCCGCCGGTCTTGTGACCGAACTGGGAGCTGAATTCGAACTGCTTGAACA
Source organism: uncultured Gammaproteobacteria bacterium (assembly GCA_965364565.1). Taxonomy (GTDB): domain Bacteria; phylum Pseudomonadota; class Gammaproteobacteria; order DSM-19610; family DSM-19610; genus Thiogranum. The sequence goes on from CBDTYI010000053.1 coordinate 5,596, forward strand.
GACCTCGGAGACACACCTGACACCCGCCAATAAGGCGCAGTTGTTTCGTTATTATCGCCTGTTGCGCAAGTGACATTACGCGGCCTTCGACCCGCTGGCGGGCGGATTTGGAGCGGCACCCCGTGCCAATGACGATCACACAGAGCTGAACCGAAGCATGCATCTGAGAGCGCTGTTCCAGTCGACCCGGCCCGCCTTCCTGGTTTTGACGCCGGTGTGCGTATTCGTTGGATTCAGCACTGCGCTCGCCAGCCACACGGTTGTCGACCCTGGCCTGTTCGCACTTGCCCTGATCGGTGCGCTGTGCGCGCATATCAGCGTCAACACGCTCAACGAATATCTCGATTTCACCAGCGGGTTGGACCTGAAAACCGCGCGCACCGCCTTCAGCGGTGGCAGCGGAGCGTTACCCGCGCACCCGGAGCTGGCCCGCGCGGTGCTGGTGCTGGGCCTGGCGTCGCTCACCGGCTCGCTGATCATCGGTGCCTATCTGATCGCACAACACAGTGTTCCGCTGCTTGCCCTGGGCACGTCGGGTGTGCTGCTGATCGTTACGTATACGCGCTGGATCAACCGTTCTCCGCTACTGTGTCTGATCGCGCCCGGGCTTGGGTTTGGCATCTTCATGGTGGTTGGCACCCACGTCGCGCTTACCGGCAGCTATGCCCCGCTGGCCTGGCTGGTCGCACTGGTGCCCTTCTTTCTGGTCAACAACCTTCTGCTGCTGAACCAGTACCCGGACCGCGATGCCGACGCCAGCGCGGGGCGGCGGCATTTCCTGATTGCCTTCGGCGTGCAGAAAAGCAACCTTGCCTATGCCGCATTCCTTATCGCCGCCTATGCCACGATCGGGCTGCTGGTTCTCGGCCAATACCTACCGCGCCTGGCTCTGATCGCCTTGATTCCGGCTGTTTTCTCGCTGTTCTCGCTGTCCGGAGCGTTGCAGCACGAGTCGCGCATCGGCGAGCACCCCCGCTACCTGGCGAGCAACGTGGCAGCGACGCTACTTACACCGCTGCTGCTGGGCGTTTCCATCCTGCCGGAGTGACACAAAACCCTGCCGGGATCAGACTCGCGTTTTCGCCGTATCGGCATGTGGAGACGGCCCGTGCGCACGCGTTCCACGCGCGCGGCTCTAATGGCTGCGGCTAGGGGCGGCAAACGGCAGCCGCAATGATCAGGCCTCGAAGTTGAACTCTTTGTGGCTGATGTCGCAGAACGGCTTGTTGGCCGAATGCCCGCAGCGACAAAACACCGCCTCGTTGCGGGTCACGCTGGTGCCGTCGGCGCCCTCAATGGTCATCGGCCCGCGCGCCACCATGCCCGCGTCATCGTACATGGTGATAATCAATGGTCCCTCGCCCTGCAGCTCCACCGGGTCGAGACCAGCGAATACGCCATCATTCTCGAAACCCACCTCGCGGTGGGTGCCGTCACAGAACGGTTTGTTTCTCGACGCGCCGCAGCGGCACAACGCCACGTCATCCGACTTGGTGAACAGGTAGCCATCCTCGGCATAGACCTCGATCTCTCCAGTGCACAGCAAGGGCCCGTTTTCGCGGACTTTGATACGGTTGTTCTGACTCACTGTTTTCTCCGGCTGACGATTGCAATTTCCCGCCGCAACGGGGCCATTAATACCAAAGATACACGAAAGCGGTAATCAAAAGTACACCCATGATATTCAACCAGAAACCGGCGCGCGCCATATGCGGAATACGCACACACCGACTGCTGAACACAATGGCGTTGGGCGGTGTGGCCACCGGCAGCATGAAGGCGAACGAGGCACACAGGGTCGCGGTCACCATCAGGATCATGGGTGGAAGCTGCAGCGCCTCGGACAGTGCGCCCAGCACCGGCAGCATCACCGACGCGGTGGCGGTGTTTGAGGTCACCTCGGTGAGAAATATCACCAGCAGACCGACCGCCAGTATCACCCATACCCGCGGCACGTCCTTGAGAACCTGCAGCTGATCCGCCAGCCAGCCCGACAGCCCCGTGTCGCTGAACCCTGCGGCCAGCGCAAAGCCGCCGCCGAACAGGATGATGATGTCCCAGGGAATACGCACCGCGGTGTCCCAGTCGAGCAGGAACACGCGCTGCTGCCAGTCGGCCGGTATCACGAACAGCGTCAGGGCTCCGGCGATGGCAATGGTGGAATCGTTGACCGCCTGCAAGGGTGCCCAGTCGATAAACCCGCGCCCCATCCACAACAACGCCACGCTGCCGAACACCCAGGCGACGCGTCGCTCCGGCGCCGACATCGGGCCCAGCGCCCTGAGCTGCGCGTGGATGTGACCGCTGGCTTCGGACAACACGGTGCTGGTTACCCGGAAGGCGATGCGGGTGAGGTAGAACCAGGTCAGCAGCAGCATGATCACCGACAACGGCAACGCGAACCGCATCCACTCGGCAAAGCGTAATTCGACGCCATAGTTCTGCGACAACACCCCGGCGAGAATCGCGTTGGGCGGCGTTCCGATGAGCGTGGCAACGCCGCCGATGCTGGCCCCATAGGCGATCCCCAGCATCAGCGCAGTGCCGAACGGCTCCGTCTGATGACGGCCGTCGGGCAACAGCTGTTTCAGCACCGCGATGCCGATGGTCACCATCATCATGGCAGTAGCAGTGTTGCTGATCCACATCGACAGCAGCGCGGTCGCCAGCATGAAACCCAGCACCAGGCGCGCGGGCGCGGTCCCCACCCGGCGGATCACCTGCAGAGCGATGCGCCGGTGCAGGTTCCAGCGTTCCATAGTGACGGCGATCATGAAGCCGCCCATGAACAGGTAGATCAGATGGTGTGCATAGGAGTTGGTCACCTGGCCGGCCGGCATGATGCCGAGCAGCGGGTACAGCATTACCGGCAACAGCGCCGTGGCCGGAATGGGCACCGCCTCGCTGATCCACCACGCCGCCATCCATGCCGCCACCGCGGCGAGCCGCTGGGCCTCCGGCGCCATACCTTCCGGCTGCGGCATCAGCAGCAGGCCGGCGAACACGGCCGGCCCGAGAAACAGCCCCGCGGTGGCAAGCGATACTCTCATGTCATCTTGTCAGGCTAAACATACCCCGTGGCAGCGGCAGCAGTTCGCGAATCAAATTGTAGCCAGATGGCGACTATTTCGCCTGCTTGGGCACGGCCGGGCGACTTATGCCGGGCCCGTGGCTATACTAGTCGCACCGGTCCCGACCCAAGACAGTGTTGCCGTGAGAAACAGAGCCATCGGGCGTTGCAGACCGGAAATCCATACTGCAGGAAACAACAAGCGAGAGGAGAACACCATGCGAGCACTCATAGGCGCCATTGTGTGCAGCTTCCTGATTCTGGGCGGCTGTGGCAAGAAGGACGAGTCCCAGACCAGCGAATCGATGCTGGACAAGGCCAGTGAAACGGCGAGCGCTACCGCCGAAAAAGCCGGTGACATGGCGGAAAGCGCCAGCGAAAGCCTGTCCGAGGGTTATGAGACCACCAAGGAAGCCGGTGCCGAGGCACTGGACGAAGCCGGGCAGGCGGCCGACATGGCCGCGATGGAGACCGAAAAGGCCGCCGGAGAGGCTGCCGAGGCGGTCGAACAGGCAGCCGACGATGCTGCCGACGCGGTGGAAAGCGCCGCCCACTAGCGGGTCGCTAGTTTTAGGGGGCAATCGCGCCCCCTGAGCCCCGCGAGTGCTTATTTGAACTCGGGAATCGGGTTGGTGCGATACCATTCCCGACTCTCTTCGTCCTTGCGCTCCCACATCTGCTGATCGACCAGGGAATGCTCGATCTGCCGGTTCACCAGGATGTAGGAAATCCCAACCGTTTGCGTCGCTTTGGTCTTAGTGAGAAGCACGGGCGGATTGACCACCACGTACTGGCTGACCTCGATATTTTCCAGCCCGTGGGGCAGCGGAGTCTGTTCGGCCAGCTCCGGTTTCAGAAAGCCGTAGGCCTGTTGCGGGTTACCCCAACGCACCGCCGACTCGTAGCGCGACAGGACGGCCTGCAGCTCATTCCCCAACCGTTTGTCCTTGATGTTATCGACTGTACCGCAAGCCGCAGGCAACAGGGTAACCAGCAGTAGCAGAAGGATACGTGCAGGCACGCTTTTCATGTTCGATATTCCGGTAGTAGAACGGAGTGAGCCCATGTTATGCGACTTGAGGCGTTCAGAACAGAGGATATTGCGCCTCGGCACCTGGCCCACTGCCGCGCTGCCTGTAACATCCAGCACGCGACAACTGACATGAAGTTCTGTTGCGGACACCCGCTAGAAGTACACGCGCAGTTCCAGGGTCCCGGCGCGCGGGAACAGGCCGAATTCGCTTCTAACGCTTAAGCCTTCCGGTTCATCTCCGAACGGCAGCCCCACATTCAGCGCCAGCTCGGCTTCGTCGGCGAGAGAATACACCGCATACAGCGACAGCAACCGGGAGGCGTCGACCAGGTTGGCGATCAGCAGTGCTTCGCCGCGCAGCAGCGGGGTGAATTCGTAACCGGCGCCCAGCGCCAGGTAGCGCCTGGCGAGATAGCCGCTGGCCTCGGGCCGCAGCGCCGGCCGATAGTCGTCCTCATCGTCGGCGCCGCTGCCGTGGTGGAAGTACTCCAGGCGCAGCTCCAGCCTGGTTGGCCAGCGGTGCTCAAGCCCGACGCTCAACTCGGTGTAGTTGTTCTTATCATCGTCGCGCGGGGCAGCGATATGCGCCTCGGCGCGCACGCCCAGCCAGTCGAACCACTCGCCCTGCAGCGACGCCCCGATAATATCGGTGCGCCGTACACGGCCGGCCAGCAGGGCCAGTTCCACGTCGCGAACGACGCCGGCGAGGCGGCCCAGGTACGAGGTACGATCGGCGTCCGGCCGGCCGCTCCAGCCGGTCTCGGCTTCCGGGTCCGGTTCATAGCCCAGCACGCTGATGACTGAAATCGTGGACAGGTTGTCCACACGGTAGTCGGCGCGTGCCGCATCGACACCCGGCTTGTAGACGCGGAAAAACGCCTGCGCGGCGAACGGCGCGAAGAAATCGTTTGGCGTGAAGTAGAAGGTCGTGGCCAGGTTGACGGGTTGGCGACCGACGCGCACATCGAGGCGCTGCATCGACCAGCGCGCGTTCAGACGGTCAATCGCCAGGTGCGCATAGTCGTCGTCGCTGTAACTCCAGTCCAGTGCCGCGCTGCGCTCGGTGTCGAGCGCCGCGCCGGAAGCGAGCGAACCGAGCAGCAGGTCGGAGGGGATATAGCTCTGGTAGGCGTTGAACTCGAAGCCGAACTGCGCGCCGATGCCGCCCAGCGACATCAGGCGTGCCAAACCCCCGATACCCTGCGCCGATGTTTCCGGATAGAGCGTGCTCTCGTCCGGGTACCGGTAGGCGGAGGCGAAGCCGCGCAGCAGCGCGCGCACATCGCCGTAGCTGTTTTCACCGCTCCACGCATAAAAGCCGGCGACGCGAAGCGGAAAAAACAGCACCAGCGCGCACAGAACAATTCTCAAGCGCGCACCTCGTCCAGCTCCAGGGCACCGTCGCGCAGGCGGATCAGACGCCGCGCGCGCTGCATGACGCGCGGGTCGTGGGTGGAAAACAGGAAAGTGACGCCCTCGTCGCGGTTCAGGGTCTGCATCAGATCCAGCAGTGCCTCGGCGGTGGCCGAATCGACGTTGGCGGTGGGCTCGTCGGCGAGCACAATGGCGGGCCGTGTCACAATGGCGCGTGCAATCGCGACGCGCTGCTGCTGTCCCCCGGACATCGCGTCGGGCCGGCGGTGCTCGAGGCCGGCAAGACCCACTTCTTCGAGTACTTTCATCACCCGCGCGCGGCACTCGCGCTCCGGCACACCCTGCAGCTTCAGCACGAACTCGGCATTCTCGTAGGCGGTCATCACTGCAATCAGGTTGTAGGCCTGGAACACGAAACCGATGCGGTCACGCCGCATCGCCGACAGCTGGGCGCGGCTCAGGAGAGCCAGGTCGCGCCCCTCCAGCAGCACGCTGCCGCTGGACGGCACATCCAGGCCGCCGATCAGGTTCAGCACCGTGGTCTTGCCGGAGCCGGACGGGCCGCTCAGGGCGGCGAAATCGCCCTTGCGTATGTCCAGCGACAGCGCGTTGACCGCGCGCACCTTGACCTGCCCTTCCTGGTAGACCTTGCTCACGGACTGCAGGCTGACGATCACATTGTCTGGCATAG
>CBDTYI010000054.1:0-11529 GCA_965364565.1 uncultured Gammaproteobacteria bacterium
ACACAGCCCGAGCCGACACAGCCCGCTCCGACACAGCCCGAGCCGACACAGCCCGAGCCGACACAGCCCGCTCCTACAGAGCCTGCTCCGACGCAGACTCCCGACGGCCAGGCTCTCTATACCTCGTTTTGTGCCGGATGCCACGGCCCGACCGGGGTGCAAGGCAGTTCGGCCAGTGCCATATCGTCGGCTATCGCCAGCAATCGGGGCGGCATGGGCTCGCTGTCGAGTCTGACTTCAGCAGAAATACAGGCAATCGCCAGTTATCTGGCGCAGTGAGGCGTGCTGTTGTCCGTTTGAAACCAACCCGGGAGCTCGGTGCCGGACGCGCCTATGCGCGGTTCGCCACCGAGTCCCGTAGCGCTGCGCGCAGCGCACCGGTTGCGGCTAATTCTGCCACACGCCGTAACCCTGTTCGCGCAACCAGTCGGCCAATGCGTATTCCTGTTCCTCCTCGGTCAGCTCGCCCGGCTCGAATCCATCCATGAGTTCCAGCGCCAGCTCTACGCCGTATTTCTTCGGATACTTGCTGCTCCGGTAACCCATCTTGTGCTGCTGGTAGCGGTCGCCGGGGCTGTGTATGGTGAGTCCGACATAGACACAGGGCATGCCTTCCCGATAACCGGGGTTGGCACGGCGAAACTCACTGCATCCGAGCACATCCGGGTGCAGGGTGATGATATAGAGGTTGCGGCCCTGTTTTGCCTTTGCCGCCGCACGGGCTCTTTTCCGCCACTCGGCAATGCGGGCGTCGCGCTGCGCATCGGCGCAGTGCAGACGCGCCGCGCCAGAGCTCATCTGAGCCCGGCGGCCGGGCATGCTGCTGAGAGGATCGCGCGACGCATAGCCTTTATAATCGCACCGACTGCGCAGCGTTGTCACGGTTGCGTTTTCCGGCTATAAGAACGCCAGCCACCAGGCAGGCGTGCGGCTATGCATCCTATGGCGAGTATTCATGTCCCTTAACAACAGCTCCTGGCGCTGGACAGGCGCGTTTGCGACGCTGTTCCTGTTGTCACAAGACCTTTGGTTCTGGGACGCTGCAATTCACCTCGGCCCCGGCAATTTCCCGCTGCGCATCTACTATTTTGTGTTGCTGCAGTTGCTGCTGGCGACGCTGTACCGGCGCGGCACCCGCCTGGCCGGGCAACCGGCATGGTAGCCACCAGACTGGCCATCCAGCGTCATCAGAGCGCGCTGCGTGAGTGCGCGCGTTGCCCTGCGATGGTGGGGCGTCCGGTCACTGGCGCGCCGGTGCACTCCCCCGTGCTGCTGGTCGGCCAGGCGCCGGGTGCCAGGGAAGTCGAGGTGCACCGGCCGTTCGCCTGGACCGCCGGCAAGACCCTGTTCGGCTGGTTCGGCGCCATCGGCCTCGGCGAAGCAGACTTCCGCAGCCGCGTCTACATGGCCGCCGTGTGCCGCTGTTTCCCGGGCAAGAATCCGCGCGGCGGAGACCGCGTGCCGAACCGCGAAGAGATTGCCCACTGCCGTCACTGGTTGCAGAAGGAACTGCAGTTGTTGCAGCCACAGCTGCTGCTGCCGGTCGGCAAGCTTGCCATTCAGCAGTTCCTGCCGGTGAGGAAGCTCGATGCGGTGATCGGCCGGCAGTACCGCCTGGACCTGGATACCGGCAGTCTGGACGCCATTCCGCTGCCTCACCCGTCCGGTGCTTCCACCTGGCACCGTACCGAACCCGGCAGATCACTGTTGCAGCAGGCGCTGCGTCTGGTCGCGGCTCATCAGGCCTGGAAAACGCTGCTGCTGCCGCCAGACTGAGCCGCTGGGGACGCCGCAGCACACGCGCCTGCCTGAACCAATCGCATTCGGGCAGGTCGAATCCCGGGCGGACATTCGCGTCCGGAACCCCGGGGAGGATCTGTCATGACTCACTCTGTGGAAGGCAACGTGGCCGAAGTACTGAGCCAGGGTGATGCCCGTGTGCACGAACGCTGGGTTGATGATTTCGAAAATGTATGGGAAGTCAGAGAAGACCGCGAAGGACTGCGGCTCGATGCGGTGGACGGCAATGCCACCATCCCGTACTGGACGACCTACGTAGTCCGGCTGCCCGGTCTGCACCGCATTTAACGCCCGGGTAGCGAAGGTCGTAACGGCGCCTCAGCCGGAATAGCGGACCGCGTCTACCTGCATGCACAGCTCGACCCTGTCGTCGGCCAGTCTCTGCCCCGCCTGCATGCCGAACTCTGAGGGGTGTATGGTTGTGGTCGCTTTGACCTGTACCTTCTCCGCACGTTCGAGGGGGGCGCCGTCAGCGCCGATCAGCTCCACGCTGAATGTGACCGGACGGGTGACACCGCGCAGTGTGAGCTTGCCGTGCAGCACGCCGCGGGTTGCGCTGCTCCAGCGCAGGCCCGTGCTTACGAACAGGATTTCTGGAAAGCTGTCGACGTCGAGAAAGCTCTCGCTCTTCAGCACCGGACTGAGCAGCGAGAGCTCGGTGCTGAGGCTGTCCACGTCGACGCGCACCAGCGCCTGGCCGTAGCCAGCTTCACTGGCATCGGGCAGCAACACGCCGCCCTGGAAGGCGGTGAATCGTGCCTCGATGCGGCCGAAGGCGCTGTGCGCGCAGAATCCGACGCTCGACGTCGAGGACCGGATCCGGTACAGCCCTCCCTGTTCGGCTGCTCTCAGCATCGTGGCGACCAGCGATTGATCCACGCTGCTGTCCTTGAACGGGGCGCACAGGTCCTCCGTTTCCGCCGCCCAGCCTGCGGCCTGGACCAGCAGGGCGATTCCCGCCACAGTGGCGCCTGAAAAACACTTCCGAATATTCACGTCGACCGCTCCGTATATGCTGATTCCCTAGAGTATTAGAGAACTCTAATATTCTGCTTTGGCTCTGTCAAACCTGGTTTGGCGCACGCTCCGGGCCCTGTAGTGGCAGTGGCGTCGGGTTGGAGCCTTGCTGTTGACCCGGCGCTCGGACTACAGTTAGGCGGGCACACCGCCCATCCGCACGATTCAGGCCTGATTGCACAACACTAAGGAGACTATCAATGCCCAACACACTAATGGTCGCAGCCCTAATTTCCCTGTCGGTTCTGCCCGGTACGGTTTCGGCGCAAGCGCTCCCGGGGCCCGGCGCTCCACCCCCGGTGATGCCACCGCCAGGCGCTACCCCGGAGCAGATCGAAGCGCAACGCCAGGCCGTGGAGGCGCAACAGAAAGCGCAGCAGGAAGCTTTTCAGGCCCAACAGCAGGCCCAGCAAAAAGCTCAGCAGGAAGCTATGCAGCGTCAACAGGAAGCGGTTGAGGCGCAGCAACGGGCTCAACAGGAAGCCATGCAGCGCCAGCAACAGGCGGCCGAGGCGCAGCGCCGCGCCCAACAGGAGGCCATGCAGCGTCAACAGGAAGCGGTCCAGGCGCAGCAGCAGGCTCAACAGGAAGCCATGCAGCGTCAACGGGAGGCGCAGCAGGCGGCCGTGCAACAGCAGCCGAGCCCGATGGCGGTCCAGCAGGAGGCCATGAAACAGCAGGAAGAAGCCTTCAACGCGCAGCTGAAGGCTCACAAGGAGGCCATGCAGCGCCAGCGCGAGGCGTTCCAGGCACAGCAGAAGGCCGAACGGGAGGCCTTCGAAGCCAGCCAGAAAGCCCACCGCGAAGCGTTTGATAACCAGCAGAAATCCCAGCGCGACGCCTTTCAGGCGCAACAGCAAGCCCAGGAAGAGTCGATGCAGCGCCAGCAGGACGCCTTCAAGGCACAGCGGAAAGCCGCCGCGGACTATTACCGCCAAATGGAGGAGCAACGCAAGGCGATGCAGCAGCCGTAAGTCCGTCGCTGGCGCGCCGCAAGGAGGGCGATGGACGTCCCGCGGGCACTGCGGGTTCGCATGCGGGTGCTTCGGGCGCGGCCCGTGCCCTCCTTGTTCTGCTCAGAACCTGCCGCATTCACTATGCGAAACCATTCGTGCGCCGTCATTCGGCCTATCCGTCGACTAATATTACATTTCAGACCGATTAGATGATTCGGAGGAAATTCTAACTCATTGTAATTAAAGTATTGAAATTTTTATGTGTCGATAAACTTAACGTTTATTCTGTCTGTGATTGTGCCTCAAAAAGCAACTGGCTGATTCGCTGGAGGAATATTCATCTGGCCCGATTTCTGCCTGTTTTCGTCTACCGTTGGACAGAAGAGGCAGGAGACGTTATGAAACTGCTCGAAAACGATGTGGCTCTGATCACGATTCTGACGTTATTGTTGTTTTCTCTCGGTAAATTTCAGGATGTTCTGGGGGACAACGGTGCCGCTGCCGAGACCCGCACGGCCAACACGGTGGAACGGGTTCCTTGACCGATAACGTGAGCGGCGCGCCGGCACCCTACTGGACGGCCGGCGAGAAGCTGTTTCGCACTCGCTACGGGCAGGTCGATTTCGCCTGTCACCAGTGTCACGACCACTACGCGGGGCAGCCGTTGCGCGGCCAGGTACTGACCCCTGCGCTTCACTCTGATCGGTTTCGGCCGGTTCAGTAAGGGCGTCCGGCGCTGGCTGCTGCCAGGCGCTCGCGTTGATCGTCCAGCTCGGCCTCCAGGAACGGGATTTCGGCGATGGTCGCGGAGCGTTCCTCTTCGAGTTTGCGCAGTTCATCCAGCAGCACCACTCGCTGCTCGGTGGGCATATCGCCGGTCACCAGGTCGATACCCGTGTCGCGCAGCTCGACTTCGAGATCGGCAATACGTTGGTGCTTGTAGTTGAGGGTCCGCTGCAGGCGTTTGACTTCGGACTCCAGGACATGGATTTGGCGACCGTGGGCGTAGGCCTGGAGAAAAACCGTCTCCAGCGCGGTAGGACAGACACCGCTGTACTTACTGCCCGAGCGGCCCAGCCGATAGGCGTTACCGGGCTGGCAGTAGCTCTGCACGCCCTGCTCCCAGCCGCCGCGGTAAGCATCGAGATCCAGAGCCACACTGTGCTCGGCGCAGTCCTTGCGGTGCGCGGCGATGCGTGACTGTGGCAGTCCCCGCACACCGTCCTCGTACCCGATGGTGCGCCAGTCGGCAAGCTGACACTCTTCTTTCGAGAGGCCCGAGGCGCAGCCGGTGATGGACGCGGCCAAGGCCACAGAGAGCAATACCGAAAGGTGGTAAGCGGGGGCGGTTTTCGCGCGCATGACAATATCTCCCTCAGCACCGGTCACTGCTACGCGGTGACCCTGGTGCAGAATAATAGCCCTGTAATCAAGGGTCCTATCGGCATGCCGCGAGCGAAGCTGAACCGCTGCCAGGTCCTCGACAGCCGCTGTCAGCGCGGCGTCCCCTCCCCGGGAAACACTCATGCCTGTTCTGGGTTGGCTGTAATCTGAGGTATGATCCGCTGGCCACGCGGACACCGGTGAGGAGCGCAGGCAGCGGCAGTCGACTTGCGGACGGGGCAATGAAAGAATCCTGGAAAGACAGTATCTACCGACAGCGCGAGGAACTGGCGCGCATGCTCCACGATCCCCTCGCGCGACTGGCGGAGCGCTGTGCGCCGGCCTGGCCGGTACGCGAAGCGCTCAACAGAGTGCTGCTCGAGGGTTTCTCCAGCATCCCCTATTGCACCTACCTGTATTTGATCACGACCGACGGCGTACAGCTCAGCGACAATGTCGGCAAATCAGGGCTCGTCGAGGGGCACTTCCAACGCGACCGCTCCGCTCGCCCGTACATGCAGGAACCCGTGCCGGTGTGGGGTTTTCTGCTTTCGGATGCCTACATCAGCCTTTCGGCCAATCGGCCGTCCCTGACCGCATTGCAGGTTGTCGGGCCGGCCGACCGCCCGCTGGGTTACCTGGGCGCTGATTTCGATCTGCGCAGCCTGCCGGTTACTTCGGAGCTCTACGAGGAACCGGGCGAGTGGCGCCAGGTGAAAGGCGACCCGGCCATTCGCGGCACCCTGTTCCAGCAGACGCGCGCCGAGAGCCCTATGGACCGCAATCTCGAACAGGCCTTGTCGATCCTGGAAGAATTGCTCACCGAACGCGGCATCTTCCAGTGCCAGATTCATTTTTCCAGCAGCCAGGCAACTATCTGGATGGTGGACGATCCGTTCCGTTACCGAATCCTGGATCACGAAGCGTTGACCGATCCTGACATCTGCCTGGTGTATCCGGGGCGCGACTACCCGGCCGACGCAGTGATACCGCAGGAGGACGTCGCTCGTGTTCTACACACCATGGCGGCGCTGCGCAGGGCCGACGAAACGATCTACCTGCGCACCGCTTCGATCAATATTTTCAACGGCATGGTCAGCCTGACTTTTTCCTGCGACGGCTCGCATTATATGCGCTATGATGAGCTGCTGAACAAAGAGATATCCTTCTGGTTCGGGACCAGAAACAAAGAAAAAGGTGGCTGGAGCGGCGTCACTGCAATAGGGACTGCCGTGTTTTTTACTCTGACCTTGTTCGACTTTTTCTGATTTTTCCACATGGAGGTAAACAGAATGCCCGAAAGCAAACACCCAAGCGTCAAAGCGGACAGCATGCAGCGCAACATCGCCGGCGCGGTGGCGCCGCCAGCGGCCAAACCGAAAACACCGGCCGGAAAAACGGCCAAGAAGGAAGGTGCGCCCGTAGCGAAGAAAAAGATCGCCAGGAAAAAGGCGGCCACGAGCGCGAAAAGAGCGTCTCCCGGCACCAAGACGGTCAGCGCGGACGCGGCGTCGGGGTCCGTCCCGGCCTCTGTCGGCGCCTCACGCGCAGGTGCCGCGGCTACAAGACCTGCCCTGTCACGCGACGCCCGTCAGCGCATCATCGGCGAGGCTGCGTATCTGATTTCTCTGAAACGCCAGGCGGGCCTGAGCGGGCCCGAAGCGGACTGGCTGTTCGCGGAGACCGTTATCGACCTGGTATTCGATACCACCGATTGAACGCCTGCGGCCTGCGCGCCGCTCACTGTGATCCGAAGTCATTCACCTGCCACAGGCTGGCGCGTAAGTCGGTCGGTAGATGCGCCGGCGGGGCGGCGTGAATGCAGGCAACAAGGGGGGCCGGTGGACACCGCAACATAGCGAAATGTGTTGTCCCCGGTCCTTATGTTGCAGCTGTCAGTCCGCTGCCAGACTGAATGGTGTTGTCGGCCAGTCGCCACTTTCGGGGTAACGACGTCTCCCCGCGGCAGCACGGCCTCCGCAGTGGTTGTCACCGATACCTATGAGTGCGGGAACCTATGTAGCCGTACTCGGCATTATCCTGGCTGCCTATTTTATCCGTGGCATCACCGGCTTCGGTTCGGGGCTTATCGCGGTCCCGTTGCTGGCCCATTTTCTGCCCCTGCAGACTGTGGTACCCCTGGTACTGATCCTGGACTTCGGCGCCTCGCTGGTGCTCAGCAGGTACACTCGCGCACAGGTGCGCTGGGACGAGATAGGCCCCCTGCTTCCCACCAGTCTGATCGGTATCCTGGCGGGAGTCGGTCTGCTGGTGAATCTGCCCCGTGAGCCACTGTTGACCGGCCTCGCCGTATTCGTGCTGTTCTTTGCGCTGCGCTACCTGTTCAATATTCATGGCGAACGGCGCATATCGCGCCTGTGGGCATTGCCGGCCGGATTTGCCGGCGGTCTGATCAGCGCCTTGTTCGGTACCGGCGGGCCGCCCTATGTCATCTACCTGTCACACCGCACGACTGACAGATCGGCTTTACGGGCGAGCTTTTCCGGCCTGTTCATGCTCGACGGCGCGCTGCGCATCGTGGCTTTTCTGGCCACCGGTCTGCTGGCAAGCGACTTGTTGCCGTCTATCGCCCTGTCCATTCCGGTTGTGGCAGCCGGTCTGTACTTCGGCAATAAAGCCCACCTCGGCATCAGCAACCAGCAGACGCTGAGTCTGATCGGCGCCCTGCTGCTGGTCAGCGGCGCTTCCCTGTTGTGGAAAGTGTGGGGCTAGACAGACTATTTCCTGCCCCCGCACTTGTACACGGCGAAGGTCTGCGTGCCGTCGACGATTTCCGAAGTCGGCACTACCGTGTCACCGCCGAGCTGGGCGGCGCTGTTGCGCGCCAGGGTAGCGAGTTCTTCCGCAACCGTGGTGTAACCGCGCCGCACACCGGCGACCTTGTCCAGCACCGACACCTGGGTGCTGCCGGCTTCCCTGCAGCCGGCGACCTCCGCGGCGCTGGCCACCCGCACCCCGGCACCCGAGGCAGTGGGTTTCACCCAGGCGCAGGCCTGCAGCAGCGCAATAATGACCACCACCGCGGCGGCATCCGGCAAGCGTTTCATTGTCGTGACCTCCATGTTGGCCTCTTCACGTTCGGTAATTGCGACCGGCGCCAGTTGAGTCCGCGCCGCAGCCCCGCCCGGGCACCCGGGGATCAGCGCGCCGGCCGTGTCAGGATCATGAAATCGTAGGGTTCCAGTTCCAGCGAGTGTGCAGCGACAATGGTGCGACCGGCCACCAGGTCCACCACGCTCTTGCGCAGGCCGAGCAGGCGCAGGTGGCGGCCTGCGATGGTCTGCGGCTGCGCTGAGAAGCTGGCCAGCACCAGCACACTGTGGTCGCCATTGGTGCAGAAATAGCCGAACACATGCTCGTTGCCGGTGTCGACGATCTCGGTTTCGGCCCGATTGAAGGCCGGGTTCTGCTGACGGATCTGAATGAGTCGCAACAGACCCTGGTAGATGCGCGCCGGCACGGACTCCGCGTCACGGCGTTGTTCGGCACGCTGCCAGTCGAACGCGGCACGGTGCAGCCAGCGGGTGTCACCGAGCTTGTCCGGATCGCGCTCATAGGCATAGTCATTGAGCATGCCTATCTCGTCGCCGAGGTAGATCAGTGGTATCCCGCCAATGGTGAGGATGACGCCGTGGATGAGCAGGATACGCTGGATGGCGAGTTCGACCGCGTCCGCGTCATCTTCCGCGAGCGCCTTTTCCAGGCCCGCCAGCGAGGCGCAGGTTCCCGAAATACGCGCCTCACCCGTGGTACGGTCTTCCTGGAACGGCATGCCGCGCGCGAAACTTCCCGCGAAGCGACCGGTATAAAAATCGGTCAGGAAGCGCCGGTGAGCCGCCGGCTCCATGCCCAGATCGCTAACATCGTCGTTGGAAAACGCGAAACCGATATCGTCGTGACAGCGCACATAATTGACCCAGGAGCAACCGGGCGGAATGGCGAAGCGCCGCTGCAGGCCGTGCTTCAGGATACGTGCTTTGGTGGTCGCCAGGGAATTCCACAGCAGTGCCATGAGCTGTGGGTTGTAGGACAGCTGGCATTCATCCTCGCCGATGTATTTGCGCACCTCGTCCGGGTGCACGATGGCCTCGGACTTGAACACCATGGCGGGCGCCGCGATGTGCACCAGTGCGTTGAAGGCCTGGATAATGGTGTGCGCCTCGGGCAGGTTCTGACAGCTGGTACCGAGACGCTTCCACACGAAAGCGACGGCATCGAGACGCAGGATCTCGACACCCTGATTGGCCAGAAACAGCATCTCCTCCAGCATGCGGTTGAAGACCACCGGATTCTCGTAGTTGAGGTCCCACTGGTAGTTATGGAAGCTGGTCCAGACCCATTTTCTGATGCGGTTGCGATAGGTGAAGGAACCGGGGTGTTCATCCGGAAACACCGGCACCATGGTGCGTTCGTAGGCGTCGGGTTCGGTGCGGTCCGGAAACATTCGGTAGTAGGACTGATATTCGGCGTCACCGGCGAGCGCCTGCCGGGCCCAGTCGTGCTCGTCGGAGGTGTGGTTGAAGACGAAATCCAGGCACAGCGACATGCCGTGGTGACGCAGCTCCGAGGCCAGCGCCGCGAGCTCGTCCATGGTGCCGAGCTTCGCGTTGAGCTCGCGGTAACTGGACACGGCGTAGCCGCCGTCGTTATCACCGTCCGGCACTTTGAACAGCGGCATCAGGTGCAGGTAGTTCACCCCCAGTTCCAGCAGGTAAGGAATCCGCTCGCGCAGACCCTGCAGATCGCCGGCGAACAGGTCCGCGTAACACATGGCGCCCAGCATGCGATGCGACTGGTACCACTGCGGGTCTGCCTCGCGCAGGGCATCCAGCGCCTTCAGCTCCGGCGGGCGCTCCCACCACAGTTCGGTCGCCGAGGTGAGAATGCTCTCCAGGTGGTAGAAGAAATCGTAATGGGCTCCGTAGATCTGGTGTAGACAGCGGAACAGCGCCGGAAAGTGTTCCTGCAGGCGCTGCAGGTAACCCTGCCATTCGTCCACGTCCACCTGCCCGGCGAAGCGTGCCTCCAGTCGTGGCAGCAGACGTTTCAGGGATGCAGTGGCGTGGTGCCGGTGCCAGTCGGTATCGTTCATCACAAGCGGGTGGTGTTGGGTCATACGCGGCGCGGGCTCGGTCGCTCGCCCGCCGGATCGATCAATTCGAGGTGCTCTGGGTTGATGCACAGCCGGTTGGCACAACTCCGACCGACCTGCCGGTCCAGGGGTAGCGGTCCGATGCCCCGTTCGTGGCTGGCGCGGTGCGCGCTCTCCCTGCGCGTGCTGCCGTCCGCATCGCGCCGCATGGTGCGCCTGTAGCCGCTGTTCGACACCTGTCCTGCCCAGTCCGGGCAGTCGGCGTCAGCGTTTTTCCGGACGCTCGCGAGCAGCCGTTCCTGAGCGATTGCAGCATCCATAGTTCCTCCTGTTGCGGAATCTCGACCAGTGCTCTGTGGCCACGCGGGCGCCTGCGCGCGTGCCGCCCCCTAATCCATTTCCTCGATATAAGTTCTGGCGATGGGCGTCTGCACATAATACTTGCGCTTCCCCTCCCGAGCCCAGAAATAATAATAACCCTTGGCGGGTTCCGAAGTGACCTTGCCGTCACGTACGGTCCAGCTGCGCACATGTTCACCATCAGCGTAGGTGACCCGATAGTCGCCCTCCAGCCAGGTCACGCCCACCCGCGATAGCCGATTCTGCTGTTCTTCGGTACAGCCGCCCAGTAACGCGCCAGTCAGCGCCAGACCCATCGGCACCAGGTGCTTCATGTGCAAATCCTCTGTGTGTTCCATCGCAGCCAGGCCGCCCCGGTGCAAAGAACCGTACCTTAGCGTTATCGGCACCAAATCGCCATTGCAGGGGAGCCGCTGGATGCTGACCGTAGCACTGGCGGCGCTTTTTCGACTAAGCTCTGTGGTACCACAGTTTGCCGATGCCGCACCTCCAGCCCGGTGCTAGGTGCCCAACAAGGAGAACAACGATGAAGCTGAAGTACGAAGTCATCGAAGACGCTTTTGACGACACCACCCAGATTCGCACCATGACAGAACAGGCGCCGCTTCCCAGTGGCGGGTGGCTGCTCCGCACCACGCTGTATACCCCGCACCATATCGCGACGGACGTGACTTACATTTACGCCAAGAAAAAGAAGAAAAACGCCCGTTTGTATGATCCGCTGGTGTAGGCTCCTGCATTAACGGGTAAACCAGCGCGCGCCGAGTGGCGCGCTGACTGTTGCTACGCACTGCCTGCTGCGTGGAAACCGCACCCTGCTGGCGGCGTCCCCTCTGGTGGCCGGCCGATTGAGCGCCCGGCTTCGGAACGGGAGCGCTACCGGCGAGTGTGTAAAGAATT
>CBDTYI010000055.1:0-11376 GCA_965364565.1 uncultured Gammaproteobacteria bacterium
CCTGGATATCGCCGATGGCGATACACTTCCCCTCCACTGCATAGCGTCCGGCGGCCAGGTCGTTGTTCAGGAACAGTTTGCGCAGATATTCCGAGTGCATGCGATACGGCATTCGCGTCTGGTCGGCATTCCATGCCATCAGGTCGTTCGGTGGCCGGCGTTCGCCCAGCAGGTAGTCCCGCACCATCCGTGACCAGATCAGGTCATTGGAGCGCAGCAGCTGGAAGGCACCCGACATCTGGGCGGTGTCCAGAACACCCCGATTCCACATCATGCTCTCCAGGAAACTGACCTGTTCTTCGCTTCCGAACAGCATCAGTTCCCCGGCCTCACTGAAGTCGGTCTGCGCGGCCAGCAGCGTGACGCTGGCCAGGCGCGCGTCGCCGTCGCGCGCCATGGCCGCCGCTGCGATGGTCAGCAGCGTGCCGCCCAGACAGTAGCCCACAGCGTGCACCCGCCGTTGCGGCTGGATATGCCCGATGGCGTCCAGTGCCGCCATGATGCCCATGCGCCGGTAGTCCTCCATGCCCAGTTCGCGGTCGTCGGTGGTCGGATTGCGCCAGGAGATCATGAACACCGTGTGCCCCTTGTCCACCAGGTATCTGACCAGCGAGTTGTGCGGCGAGAGATCCAGAATGTAGTACTTCATGATCCAGGCCGGGACGATCAGCAGCGGTTGCGCATAGACGCTGGCGGTGGTCGGAGCATACTGGATCAGCTCGATCAGGTGGTTGCGATACACTACCTTGCCGGCGGTCACCGCCACCTCCCTGCCGGGTCGAAAGCGTTCCATACCCGCCGTTTTCTGTCCGGAGACGAGCCTGGTCCAGTCGTCCAACCAGTTGTGCCAGCCACGCACCAGGTTGGCGCCGCCCTCGCGCAGCGTAGCGTCCCGAACTTCCGGATTGGTGAACGGAAAGTTGGCCGGTGACACCACGTCCAGCAACTGACGGGTCACAAAGGTCACGATGTCCTTATGGCTCCTGGCCAGCGCCGGCACCCCGGTGGTGGCATTAGCCCACCACTGCTGTGTCAGCAGGAACGACTGACTCATCAGGTTGTACGGCCACGCCTGCCAGGCCGGTCCCCGGAAGCGACTGTCCTGCGGCAGCGGCTCAATGGCGGGCGGCGGCTTCGAGGAAGCAAGGTTCTGCGCTGTGTAGAGACCGATTCGAACTAACTTACGCAGCGCTTTTTCGCTCAGGCGCGCATGTGTCCCCGGCGACCAGGCAAGTTTCACCCACCAGTCCAGGTAGGCAAGCGGAATCACGCGCGGATCCAGGCCCGCCGTGAAGTTCGCCATGTAGGAGTTGAATAAGCGGTCCAGGGTCTTCGCCACCTCGGGACTGAAGATCGACCGTGGCAATGGATCATCGGGCGACAACGGCCTGCGGCCGGGCTCAGCATCCTGTAGACCCGGGGCGGCGACCATGAGGTTCGCGGGCGGAGTGGCCGAGCTGGCGGCCTGCGGGATTGAAGCTTCGGGCATGGTACGGGCTCCCAACTGGCAAAGCAGCTTTCCCTATATCCTGATTATAAGGCTGCAGTGCACAAATTTCGCGCCCTGGTTGGCGCTCAGCACGACCTCCTCGCGCAATACCGGGGTCAGAAGACAGTTTTCGCCAATATTGTCTTATCGTTTGTATGATCCTGGTACTCATCCAACAAGAATGTTCCCAGTTTCAAACGCGAAACCACACCAGGGGTTCTTTTATCGGGGCGCATCACTCAGCTTTTAATATATTGGCGAACACTGTGTTCTGACCCCGGTTTCTGAATCAAGCCGATGTGGATGAAGCCGCCGCCGCTGCGATTACCGCCGTAGAGCGCCCATCCCGCACCTGGCGACGCACCGTCAGGAACTGCTCAGTCTACGTCGGGATTACCATCCGTCCTTACCTGTTACGCGTTGCCTAGGTGCCGCCTGACAGCGTGGCGCCGGCCTGTACGGCGATAAACGCCAGCGCGCCCAGTGCGCCCGCCACTGGCACCCAGGGGTACGCCGAAAAACCCTGGTAGTCATGGTCGGCGCGGTGCTTGATGCGCCACAGTGCGATATTCACCAGCGTAAACACCATGAGGATGAAAAAGCTGGTGGCACGCGCCAGGCTTTCGATCGGCAGCCACAACGCCATCAGTATGACCAGCGCTGTAACCAGCAGAGTGGCGATGACCGGCGTGCGCGTTACCGGATGCACGCGGCTCAGCCAGGCCGGTGCCCAGCCTTTGCGGCCCATGCCGTAACACACGCGCGAGGCCATGATAATCTGGATCAGCGCGCCGTTGATCACCGCCAGCAGGCTGATGCCGGTAATCAGCCCGGGCTCAGCGCCGGTTGCCTGCCGGTAGAGGTAAGCCAGCGGCGCATCCGATGTCGCCAGCGCGCGCGGATCGGCGATGCTCACCGCGACGAAAGCGACTGCGAAATACAGCAGTGTCGAAATCGCCAACGCAATCAGGATGGCGTGCGGCAGGTTGCGTTCCGGTTGGCGCACTTCTTCAGCGACATTGACCATATCCTCGAAGCCAATAAAGGCGTAAAAAGCCAGGAACGCGGCGAGAAAGATTCCCAGCGCACCGGCGTTGCCTTGCCACGCCGCGAGGTGATGCAGGGTCTGCGCCGCCTGATCCGCTGAAGGCAGCGCCACCCAGACAATCAAAAGCAGACCGCCCGCCTCGGCCACTGTGATCAGTGCCGCCACCCGCACCGACGCGGCGATACCCCACGCGCATAGCAGGCCAAGGATCAACAGCAGTGCAACGATTGCCACGCTGTCGGGAACGTCGACAAACACCAGCAGGTAACCGGTGAATCCGCGCGCGATGGTGGCCGCAGAAACAATCCCGGTCATGATGATCAGCGCTCCGACCAGGATTGCCAGCCAGCGCAGGCGCAGGCCCTGCTGGATATACACCACTTCACCGGCGCTGAGCGGGTAGCGCGCCGCCAGCTCGGCGTAACTGAACGCGGTAAAACCGGCCAGCAACGAGGCCAGCAGAAATGACAGCGGTGCCTGGTAACCGGCGTGCCCTGCAACCTTGCCGATCAAGACATAGATACCGGCACCGAGAATATTGCCCAAGCCGTAAAAGGTCACCAGCGACAGCGACAGGCTGCGTTTGAGGGTGGGTTGTTGTGGCTTCTCAGGCGCAGTCATGCGTGTATTGCAGGCAGCTCGTCGGTGCTGCAAGCATACGGGCGGGATACCGTTGCGAACAAGCGCAGCCGTTAGACTGTCATGCCCTCGCGCACTTTGGCGATCAGCCCCGGCATATCGTTTTCCAGCATATCGAGCGATTCCTGCCGTGTGCCGGTGACCCGTGTGGAAGCGCCGGCACAATCCTTGCCATGACGCGAAGCAAAGGTTGCCCTCGTCACACACAACAAGGGCCCCCCATCTTGAGGGGGTATGTGGCCAGGCTCGTAACTCATTGGTATTTCAACTGAAGTTCTGTTTTCCGGCCGGCAACGGATTCCGGTTCATCTTGCCTCGCGCAGCCGTACATATGGCCCCCTGTGCCGCATCGTCCTTTGCCCCAGACGTCGAATTGCACAATCGTCGCAGGCAATGTTGATCTAGATCAAATAGACACCTTAAGTATTTCCAAACGTGACCCGTTACTCACAATTGAAGTCACCACGCGTTACCGGAGTCACCGGAAAGGATGGGGGAATGGGAACCATCAAGTATGTCATGCTGGTCGACACGGAACGTTGCGTTAAATGTGATGCCTGCGTTACCGCCTGTCGGGCGGAGTGGAACACGCCACTCGGTTACTCACGTAACTGGGTTCGAGAGGTCGAGGGAAGCGACGCCAACGGGATGCCCGTGCTGTCCTTTCTCTCCGGACGCTGTAACCACTGTGATATGCCACCCTGTGTTGCGTCATGCCCCACCGGTGCCAGCTACAAGCGCGAAGACGGTATGGTGCTGATTGACCGGGAGCTGTGCACCGGTTGCGAATTCTGTCTCGATGCATGCCCCTACGATGCCCGCTACAAAGACCCGCTCGACGGCATGATTTCCAAGTGTACCTTCTGCCAGCCGCGGGTGGACGCCGGCCGCGAGCCGGCCTGTGTGGAGGTGTGCTTCAACCGCGCCCTGAGCTTCGGCGATGTCAACGATCCCTCCTCGCAAGTCAGCCGCATGCTGGCGAGCGGCGACTGGAAACCGCTGGTCACCCCGGAAGTCAATACCGCACCGAATATCTACTATTCGGCGAGCACCCAGCTCGACGAGAGTGTTCTTCCGAGGCCGGTTGAACAGCCCCTGTCGGCGCGGGTGCTCGCCGACGGGGTGAATCCGGGCATCAAGATCAGCCTGAGCGGCATGCTGGGTGTGTTTGGTGTCGCCGGCGTGCTGAAACTGTTCAAACGCCGCGAAGAGGTAGGCGAGAATGAGTAACACAGATCCCGGCCGGCGCATGGTGTTCAGCCGGCCAAAAAAGGTGATACGCCTGCACTGGTTCAACGCCGTCGTGTGGCTGCTGCTCACGGTATCCGGACTCGGCATTATACGCGGCGAAGTGGCGCTCATGCCGGAAGCTTACGCGAATGCGGTCCAGGGGCTGGTCGGGGGGCAGTTCAACCTGATCACCGGCCACTCGCTACTCGGCCTGCTATGGGTGGGCGTATTTGTTCTTTTCACCCTGTTCAACTGGAAGGAAGTGGTTTATCCCTTTCTGAAAAAGATTCTGTCCCTTACACCGCGCGCGGTGCTGGCCGACGCGACCCAGATGGTGGTCGACATCGGCGGCTTGTTCGGCCTGTTCAAGTCTGTCCGCCTGCCGCCCGCGGGGCGTTACAACGGCGCCCAACGGTTACTGGGAACGTTGATCCTGCTGTCGAGTGTCGTTATCGCGTTGAGCGGTACGGTCATGTTCGCCCTGTTCCTGTTCACACCGGTCTTTGTCGATGCTGCTCTCTTCCAGTGGTCGCTGGTCGCGCACGGATTGTTTGTAGGCCTCGTGTACATAGGGCTGGTGGCCCACATCTATTACTCGGTGGTGGAAGAGCCGGAAGTGCTGGAATCCATGAAGAGCGGCTACCTGGAGGAGGATTACATCAGGAATCACAGTCCGGGCTGGTACGAGGAACTTCGCCAGCAGGGCAAGCTTTGAGATCAAGAAATCAAAGGAGATATGCAATGAAAACTCCAGCCAAGACAGCGGTAACCCTTCTCGCGGCTCTACTTGCCCTGGGATTTGCCGGCAGCAGTCTGGGAGGCGAGCCGAACAAGAGGCGCGGCCAGGTTTATTTCAAGATGGTTTGTACGCAGTGCCATGTGCAGACGGCCGAAAAGACCATTCCGCCTAATGCCCGCACCATGGCCGAGTGGGATGCCTACATGTCAACCGACCAGCACGACAGCAGTGGCAATTCCGAGCCGACCGTGAGCTATTACACCAGCACGGCCTATCGCGAGAGCATAAAGGACAGCAACAAGGCGGCGAAGAAGTTCCTGAAACTGCCGGCGGACCAGATCTATGCCGATGTCACGGCCTTTGTCGTGGGTGGCGCGCGCGACTCCGATACGCCCGCGTCCTGCAACTGAACCGGCCTGGTTGGCGCCCGGCAATAGACAGGAGAGCGGTAGTGAGTGACAAAGCAAAGAGCGCAAAAACAGAGGCGGGCGTCAGTCGTCGCGATTTTCTCGGTTTGTGCGCAGGCGCCGGCGGCGCTGCCACGCTGGGCCTGCGTTCTTTTACCGTCAACGCCGCCGCCGTGCCACACCCCGCAGCAACCTGGTCAGAGGGCCGGGTGATAAGCTCGGTTTGCGGCATGTGCGTAAATCGCTGCGGCATACGCTGCCGGGTGCGCAACGGCGTGCTTGAGAAGATCGACGGCGAGCCGCTCAATCCCAAGTCACGTGGTGGCACCTGCGCCAAGGGCCAGGCCGGCGTGATGGCGGCCTACGATCCAAACCGGATCAGGCATCCGATGATTCGTGTGGGCGCGCGTGGCGAGGGCAAGTGGCGGCGCGCCAGCTGGGACGAGGCCAATGCGTACGTAGCCGAGAACCTCACTCGCATCATCGACAAGTACGGACCGGAAGGGTTGCTCTGGTCTTCCACCACGGATCTGACCGAGACATTCTTCGTGCAGCTGGGGCGCTACATCGGCACGCCCAATTTTGCGCGTCACGCCAGCCTGTGCCTGGCATCGCGCAACGTCGGCTATTTCGGCACCATGGGCGGCGTACCCGATTCCGACCTGGCTAACAGCCGCTACATCATCATGTTCGGCGCCAACCGCGCCGAGGCCTTCGAGCCACCATACAACATCGACATGATAGAAAGCATCAAGAAGGGCGGCAAACTTGTGGTCGTCGATCCGCGCATGACGGTGACCGCCAGCAAGGGCGAGTGGATTCCGATTCGTCCCCGCACGGACATGGCGCTGGTGTTGGGCATTATGAACGTGCTGATCCGCGAAGACCTCTATGATCACCAGTTCGTGGCCGAGCGCACCGTCGGCTTCGAAGAACTGAAGGCCCACGTCGCACCGTTTACGCCGGAATACGTCGCGCGCGAAACCGATGTTCCGGCGCAGACCATCGTCACCATGGCGCGGGAGATGGCCGCGGCTGCACCGGCCGTGAGCGTGTTTCCCGGCCGCCGCAGTTCCTGGTATACCAACGACACCCAGTTCCGGCGCTCCACGGCAATGCTCACGGCACTGCTGGGCGCCATCGATGCACCCGGCGCGAGTTTCTTCAATGGAGGCCGCCAAAAGCTCGGATCTTTCGATTGGGAGCTGGGTCCGATGGAGGAACGCGAACGCTTTGACGCATTTAACGAGCACTACCCGCTGGCCAACCACGAAGACGGCGGTTATGTCAGTCTGCGGGATGCCATCATCGGCGGAACCGCCAGCTATCCGGTGAAAGGCTGGATGATCTATCACCAGAATCCGCTGGCCAGTGTGCTCGATGAAGCGAAAACGCGCAAAATGATGGAACAAATGGATTTTATCTGCACCATCGATGTCCAGCCGTCACAGACCGCCTGGATGTCGGACATCATTCTGCCCGAAACCACCTACCTGGAGCGGCTCGATCCGGTCTGTTCGCTGCCCGGCACGCGCAAGTTCCTTGCCGTGCGCCAGCCGGTGATCAAACCGGTCGGCGAGTCGCGCACCATTCTGCAAATCATCCAGGGACTGGCGCCGGAACTCGACAAACGCTACGAATTCGAAACCCCCATTGTCGACGCCTTCAATTTCACTATCGAAGACTATATCGATGCACAGTTGGCGCGCGCGCCGGTGGATCGCGCCACCCTGCTCGAGCAGGGCATCTGGCTGGAAGAGGAAAAACCGCTGGTGTTCGGCGCTTATCGCAGCGGAAAGAAACCCTTCAAAACGCCATCCGGGAAAGTCGAATTCGTTTCCGCGCGCTTTGCCCGCAACGGCTATGATCCGCTGCCGATTTACGAATCGCCGGTCGAACAGTCCGGCAAGCAGCGACTGATTACCGGTCACGCGGCGCAGTTCACGCACGCGGCCAACCAGAACAACCCGTGGCTGAACGCACTCTACCCGGAAAACGAGGCCTGGATACACCCGTCGGTCGCCGAGTCGAAAGGCATCAAGGACGGCGACTATGTCAAAGTGAAAAGCGACATCGCGGAGATCCGCATCAAGGCCAAAGTGACCCGGCGCATCCGCAGCGATACGGTGTTTATCCTGCACGGCTTCGGCAGCAGTTCGGGCGGACAGGATTTAACCCACCGCAAGGGCGGCGCCGATCAGGTACTCATGAAGAGCGCAGCCGACACCATCACCAACAACCAGGCCATGCACGAAACCTACGTGGAAATAACGCCGGCCTGAACTTCGGTTCATCGGACGCAGGTGATCCGGAATGAAACGCGAGCAGAGAGAATATCCTCATGACTGAACCAGCTGTACGCACTGACGCCACCACCGCGCCCACGCCCAGGCGCCTGGTTGAGCTGCCCTGGAATTACCACGCGATCTTTGTGCGGGAGTGGTCTCCCTACTTCGGTGCCGTTGTGATCGTCGTGATCGCTCTGGGGCTGATGGCGAGCGGGTTTTTCTGGGGCGTGTTCGGTGGCCTGAAACTGCTCGGCGACTATTTCAACAACCTGATCGGTCTGGGGCCGCTACTCGGCATCAAGAGTGACCTGCCAAGCCCGTTGATGCATCGCATTGCGATTCTCGACATCTGCCTGGTGCTCGGCGCCTTTTCCGCGGCGCTGCTGTCGGGACAGTTTCGTATCAGCCGGCCGCCGAAGCTGGAATACCTGTGGGCCGCCCTGGGGGGCAGCTTCATGGGTATCGGGGCCAGCCTCGCGGGGGGCTGTACCACCGGGGGTTTCTTCACCCCGGTCATGTTCTCCTCGCCCGCCGGCTGGGCGATGTGGGCGGGCCTGCTGGCCGGCGCCTTCATCGGCCTGAAGTTGCTGCTGTGGACCATGGAGCATATCCAGTGGGGCATGGTTGCGCCACCGCGCAGCGAGGTGCCGTTCGGCCGCCATAACTACCGGCAAGTCGGCTTGCTGGTGTTTCTGCTGGTGCTCTGGTGGGCGACCCGCTGGCTCAACTCCGAGGATGCCCGGCTGGCAAGTCGCGGGCTGCTGATCCTCGCGGGTTTCGGGCTCGGTTTCACTCTGCATCGGTCGCGCTTCTGCTTCTCGCGCGTGTTCCGGGAGCCGTTCATGACCGGCGAAGGCGAAATGACCAAGGCGATGATCCTGGCGGTCGCGCTGGGGATGCCGGCCGGCTCGCTGCTGCTTAAGGGCGGCACGGTCGATCCCTACCTGGCCATTCCGGCCACGTTCTGGGTCGGTTCCGTGGCAGGCGGCCTGATTTTCGGCATCGGCATGGTGTTCGCCGGTGGTTGCGCATCGGGCTCGCTGTGGCGGGTCGGCGAAGGTCACGTCAAGCTCATGGTGGCGGTGTTCTTCTTCGCCTGGATCGGCGCCACTGCCAGCGCCGTGTTCACCAAGCTTGGGCTGACCAGCAAGGAGATGAACCTGGACCTGGTCGAGGAGAGTGCGGTCGGCATCCAGGCCTATATGCCCGAGCTGTTCTCCGGCTGGGGATGGGCCTATGTGGTCGGGTTCGGCATCATGCTGGTCTGGTACCTGCTGGTGCGCTACAACGAATCGACCGAAAAGTTCACCGTGCTCTAGCAGCGCGCGGCGGGATGTTCCGCCGTGTGCACCAATAGCGCCTGCAGGAGGCCTGCCAGCGGCACGTAGAAGGGATGCGCGGAACGGTCCTGGAGCAACGCCACGAAGCGGTAGATCCACACCAGTTCACCCAGGAAGGTTTCGATACCTTCGCGCACCCTGTCGGCCGCGTCCTGTTCCCGGGTTTTCAACATCGAGCCAAGCAGCCGGTAGAGATAGGCGAGAAACTCCAGTTGCAGCGTCAGGTGATCAGGAGCTTCGACACGCGGATCGGCTTTCAATTCGAGGCCAAAAGCGCAATACATGCCTTGCAGCTGTCGGTACACGGTTACCGGATCGGCCTGTCCGGGTGCGTACAAATGTGCATTCATGTGCAGCGGTGCCTGGTTGCGATTCAGCTCGAACAATTCCAGGTATTGGCTCTCCAGCTTGTCGCACGGATAGGTGTCGGCAACCACTCGAATGCCAGCCACCAGTTGCTCGAGGGCGTCGTGGAGTGGCGCCGGATTACCCAACAGAGCGATATTCGCCGCTGCGTCAGCGCTGAAGTCGCCGCTGGTTAGCGCACGGTACAACTCTTGACGCGGATAGGAGAAACCCAGCGCAAGCAGGTCGTAGAGTGCGGCGCTGGCTTCGCTCCTGACGAGCAGGTCTGTCATAATGCCGGTTGAACCAGTGCAGGGATACGGCTAAACATGGCAGCCTCGATTGCTTGAACTGTCGCGGTCGTTGAGCTTACCCGACTCCTGCGGCGATAGAAACAGTCCCGACGAGCATAGCGGGCGGGGCGTCCCACGTGTGGCAGAAATTGTTATCGCCGCAAGTGAGATATCAGCGTTAATTATTCTCGGACCTCATTTCTTGTGGGGGAGGGGATGAACAATGTGCGAACTGGCGGCCGGGCCGTTGCGGCGTGTTGCCCGGGGCAGACATCTATGGTACCTGTAGCGTCACCGGTGTGCATGTAAATACGAGCGTAGCCCCCATTATCATGCGTGAAGACGTTTCTCTGTTTGCTGGGCTGGACAAAGCGGAACGCGAATTCCTCTCGCTTCATGCGGTGACACGGGTATTCCCGAAACACAGTATCATTATCAACGAAGGTGATACCAGCGATGCACTCTATGTCGTGGTCTCCGGGCGGGTAAAGGCTTATCTCAGCGATGAGCAGGGTAAGGAAATCATTCTCAACACCCACGGCCCCGGGGAATATTTTGGCGAAATGGCCTTGTTTGACGATGCGCCCCGATCGGCTTCGGTCGTCACACTGGAGAAGACCCGCTTGTCCATCATATCGAGGTCGGATTTCGAGAGCTGTGTGCGGCGCAACCCGCAGCTTGCGTTTCAGATCATTCGCGGCCTCATCAAGCGGCTTCGGATCGCCACGGAAAACGTGCGCAGTCTCGCCCTGCTCGATGTTTATGGGCGGGTCGCCCGTTTACTCCTGCAGCTCGCCGAGCCCGAGGACGGGCAACTGGTGGTCAGGGAGCGGCTCACCCAGCAGGACATCGCCGACCGTGTTGGCTCTTCACGTGAAATGGTCAGCCGTATTCTCAAAGACCTCAAGACCGGGGGTTACATAGAAAATCGGGATAAACAGATTATTATCAGAGAGAAGATTCCGCATCACTGGTAATTGACTCCGACAGCCGCTTCGCCGCGGGGCTGCGCGGCGTAACTATTTCACATTAATCAGAGTTAATACTTACTATTGAAAAAGTAGTGCCGGGCGTACCTTAAAACTGTACCCACGAAGTGCAGGAGGTACGCCATGATGACAACAGCCTATGTTTCGGCACTATGCCACGCCCTGCTCGGTGTTTCGCTTCTGCTGGCCAATATGGTCGACGCGACTGCCGACCAGCCGTTGTCGCCGGAGTTTGACCTCTCACAGGTTACCGTCGAATTCAAGGTGAAGGTGCTTGGAGTCATCCCGGTTACCGGGCTGTTCCGCGAAGTGCGGGGCAGTGTAGTCAAATCTGCATTCAACCGAAAACCCGGGTTCAATATCACCGTGTGCCTGGACAGTGTGGACACACGGGATGCTGAGCGCGACCGCCTGCTGCGCAGCCGGCATTTCTTCAATGTGGAGCGGTTTCCCGCCATCCGTTTCACTGACGTTCAGGTGATATCCACGCAAAGCGGCGCACGCCACCTGGTGGGCCAACTGACATTACACGGTGTACGCCAGCCCGTTGCTTTCAGGATCAAAGCGTT
>CBDTYI010000056.1:0-11321 GCA_965364565.1 uncultured Gammaproteobacteria bacterium
ACCCGGTCATCGAGGAAGCGGCAGCCGTAGCGAATACTGTCGTCCGAGGATATCTCCGCAGCGCGAATCTTGCTTCCTTCAGCCTTGATTTCTTCGCCAGTGACGCGGCCGACCCGAGCAGCACCACGGCCCGACTGACGGTGCTGATCGACTTGCCGGTGAAGTTGAACACCGGGCTGTTCGCAACCCGCAACAGCTTGGCAGTCATGGCAGCGTCCTGAAGCACCACCCGGGCCAGCTCCGCGGCACTGCTTTCCCGGCTGTCGGAGAGACGGGAAATGTCGCGCGCCGTATGGGCGAACACCGGCATGCCGGAGTCCCCCAGTTTCTGCACCCACTCGCTGAGACTGCGCGGATCGGCGCTGTCGGCGCCCTCAACTGCCGCTGTTTCCGGTTCCCTGTCAACCGCTGTGCTCATTTCCGCTCTTGGCAATCACCCCGTCTACCAGTAGGCTTTCGGCAGTTACCGCGGCAGGTTAAGAATACCTGGCCCGTCATTCCCCGACCGCACAAGGAGCATGCCATGCACGTCACCCTGGTCCACGTTCATGTGAGCCCGGAGCACATACGGGACTTCATTGCTGCGACGCGCGCCAATCACGAAGCTTCCGTGCAGGAGCCCGGCAACCTGCGCTTCGATGTTCTGCAGTCCCCGGAAGATCCCGGTTATTTTCTTCTCTACGAAGCCTACCGCTCGGCCCCGGACGCGGCGGCCCACAAAGAGACCGCCCATTACCAGCGCTGGCGCCAGACCGTTGCGGACTGGATGGCCGAGCCGCGCCAGGGCGTACCCTTTAGCGGACTGTATCCGGCTTTCGACTGATGATGCTGGCCGGCTTCTCCATCGCCCGCCTGCCGCGTATCGAGTTCGGTGCTGGCAAGATCGCCGCACTGCCGGCGCTGGCTGCGGCCTACGGTAACAGGGCACTGCTGGTCACCGGTGCCCGCTCGTTGCGGGCCGCAGCGACCTGGAGCGATCTGGAGCAGCGACTGAAGCAGGCCGGGCTGGACTGGCAGAGCGTCTCGGTCGGCGGTGAGCCGTCGCCGCAGCTGGTTGACGCGGCGGTGGCGCAACACGCCGGCAGCGATATCGACGTGGTGATCGGGATCGGCGGCGGCAGTGTACTGGACGCGGCCAAGGCGATCGCCGGCTTGCTGCGGGTGGGCGACTCGGTAATGGAATACCTGGAGGGCGTAGGCTCAGGCAAGGCCTACGACGGCCCTGCCGTGCCTTTCATTGCGGTGCCTACTACCGCCGGCACCGGCAGTGAGGCGACCAAGAACGCGGTACTGAGCGTGGCGGGAAAACAGGGCTTCAAGAAGTCGTTTCGCGATGACCGGCTGGTGCCCGAATATGCCCTGCTCGACCCTGACCTGCTGGCAACCTGTCCGGCTGAACTGATCGCCGCCAACGGCATGGACGCTCTGACACAACTGCTGGAGTCATACGTATCGCTGCGCTCCAACCCGCTGACCGACGCGCTGGCCTGGAGCGGTCTGGAAGTGGCGCGCGACAGCCTGTTGCCCTGGTTCGAGGCCAGCGGCGACCCGTCGGCAGCGCGTTGCGGCATGGCCTATGCCGCGTTGCTGTCCGGCATTACCCTGGCGCAGACCGGACTGGGGTCGGTGCACGGATTGGCATCGCCGCTCGGAGCGTTCTTTCCGATACCCCACGGTGTGGTGTGCGGCACCCTGGTGGGCGCGGCGACCCGAGCCAATATTTCCGCGATGCGGGCACGCGAGCCGGATAACCCGGCACTGGAGAAGTACGCCCGGATTGCAGAACTGCTGTGCCGAGTCTCCTTCGAGAGCCGGGAGCAGGCGTGGGAGGCGCTGCCGGAACTGCTGGATGACTGGACCGCACGCCTGCGACTACCGACCCTGGACGGCTATGGAATCACGCGCCGTGATTTCGCGCACATCGTTGCGCACGCACGCGGCAGCAGCATGAAGACCAATCCCATTGTCATGACGGACGAAGAAATCAGCGCCGTGCTCGAACAGCGCTGCAGTGCTGGCGGAGCGGCATGAAACCGTTTGCCGAATCCTGCCAGCAGAATCGCGATCCGATACTCGACGTACTGCGCATCGAACTGGCTGACAAATCGCGTCTATTGGAGATCGGCAGCGGCACAGGTCAACACGCGGTGTATTTCGCCCCCGAATTCCCGCGCCTGCTCTGGCAGACCAGCGACGTGGCCGAGATGCACGGCGGTATACAGGCGTGGCTGGATGAGGCGCGTCTGGCCAATGTGCTGACACCGCTCGCGCTGGACGTGTGCGCAGATCAATGGCCGCACGCCAGCTACGATGCCGTGTTCAGCGCCAATACCGCGCACATAATGAGCTGGTCGCAGGTGGAGTGTTTTATCCGCGGCGTCGGGCGTGTGCTGCAGACCGGCGGCGTGTTGTGTCTGTACGGGCCGTTCAACTACAACGGTCGGTACACCAGCGAGAGTAATGCACGTTTCGACAGCTGGTTGAAGAGTCGGGATCCGCTGAGCGGGCTGAGAGATTTCGCGGCTTTGGATGAACTGGCCCGCACCGCAGGCCTGGTTTTCGAACGTGACTACGCGATGCCGGCCAACAACCGCACGCTCGTGTGGTCCAAGCCGAGCTGATGCGGTTGCGGCCGGTGCACGGCCCTCATTCCAAGTGGTTTTCGAGCCACGGTTTCAGCAACAGCGCGACACCGAAAGCCACCAGATAGTCGGTCGCAAGACCGCCGAACGCCAGCTTCTCCAGCACCGGTTCACCGATCACGGCCATGACTGCACACAACACTAAGATATACTGCAACATAACTTTTACTCCTGATCCATGGGATACAACGCTATTTGACGGTTGCAGTATGCAGAAGCGCCGACCAGGTTTCTGTGAACGGTTCACTGACCGTCCTTGACCGGCTTCACAAATCAGCCACGTAATGGCCTTTTTCTTGGAGTTTCGCGGTTTACAGGCAGCGTCTCAGGCTACCGTCACCGGCGGGATTCCGGGGCGGTGATGATCGCGCTCCTGGCGACGGATGACCGCCTGCACGGAGGGCCGGCTCAGAAATGCCGCCAGCGTGATACTGTCGAGAAAGCCGTAGATCTGCCGGGACAGTCCGCACCAGAGTTCGTGGGTGAGGCACTCCTGGTCCTGTCCACATGGCTCTTTACCCTCAGAGCAGGTCGAGTCGACCTTTTCGTCGACGGCGGCAATGATGGCAGCAATGGTGATTTCCGTCGCCGGGCGCGCCAGCTGGTAGCCGCCGCCGGGGCCCCGGACGCCACGCACCAGGTTCTCTCTGCGCAGCTTGGAAAAGAGCTGTTCCAGGTAGGACAGCGAGATGTCCTGGCAGTCGGATATATCAGCCAGGGTGACAGGCCCTTTGGTTTCGTGGATGGCGAGGTCCATCATCGCGGTGACGGCGTAACGCCCTTTGGTGGACAGTCTCATGTGGCAACCTGCGGGACAAACGCGTGGCTCGTAGTGAAACCATAGATAAACCGAGCAATTTAGTCAAGTATTGGCGCCGCCGGCTCAGGATTCCAGAGTCAGGGCCTGTTCGTCCTCTATGCTCTGCAACGCCTCGGAGAGCTGTTCACGCGCCGGGGAGAAAGCGTGCCCCTGGTGCAGGCAATAGCCCAGCCATTTGTGCAGAAATCGGTTCACGTGCCACTTGGTTGCCAGCGAATACCGGCTGCGGAAGCGGTCGTACTCGGCCGGCAGGCGGCCGTGCCGGCGGCTATGGGAAATCACTTCGGCCAGCTGAGCATCGTGGTACATGCGCACCACAACATCCGGCGCCAGGTAACTGTCGCCAGCCTCGACGAAATGGTAACTGAGATTCAGGGTGGTTGTATAGCGGGTGCGTTCCCGTATCGTGAGGTACAGGTCCAGAGCTGCATTGACCTTCGATACGCTACGCTCTTGCACAGCGTCCAGATCAGGCACCAGCCGCCGCAGCTGGATGTAGTTGAGTTCGTACAGCTCCATCAGCGCGGGCAGGTCGCGCGCCCGCACCCCGGGATGTACAACTTGTTTGCCTGAATAACGCATGAACTCATAGTAGCATAGTAAAATGGCGCTTCGGCAAATTACCGACCACGGCGCGATTACGCTACGCTTATCGGCGCTACCGACTCAAGCTTGACCGGCCGCCGAGGACACTCACACAACATCAGAACAAGGCTGCATTACCAGTGAAAGTGACAGAACAAGAAACTCAACCTTATCCGGACCAGCGACCGGGCACGTCCGGTTTACGCAAGAAGGTGACCGTTTTTCAGCAGGCGAATTACCTCGAGAACTTCGTGCAGTCGATATTCGACAGCCTGGAAGGCCTGCACGGGCAGACGCTGGTAGTGGGCGGCGATGGCCGTTTTTTCAACCGCCACGCGGTGCAGGTCATACTGCGCATGGCGGCGGCCAACGGCGTCGGGCGCGTGCTGGTTGGCTGCGGCGGACTGCTGTCCACACCGGCGGCTTCCTGCGTCATCCGCAAGCGGGGAGCGTTCGGCGGCATTATCCTGTCCGCCAGCCACAACCCGGCGGGCCCGGACGGCGATTTCGGAATCAAGTACAACATCGGCAACGGCGGGCCGGCTCCCGAGAAGATCACCGAGACCATTTACCGGAACAGCCGCGAGATCCGCCGTTACCGCATGGCCGAACATGCCGACCTGGATCTCGACGCGCTGGGTGAGCACACCATCGGCACCATGGTGGTCGAGGTCATCGACCCGGTATCCGATTACGCCGAACTCATGCAGCAGCTGTTTGACTTCGATCGCATTCATGCGCTCATCAACTCGGGCCTGTTTCAGATGCGTTTCGATGCCATGCACGCCATCACCGGGCCCTACGCGCAGGAGATCCTGGAAAACCGGCTGGGTATAACGCCCGACGCCCTTATGAATGCAGTTCCTAAAGAGGATTTCGGTGGCGGACACCCCGACCCGAACCTGGTCTACGCCAAGGAGCTCGTGGATGTCCTGTTCGCTGCCGACGCGCCTGATTTCGGGGCCGCCTCCGACGGCGACGGTGATCGCAACATGATCCTGGGGCGCAAGTTCTTCGTAACGCCGAGCGACAGCCTGGCGGTGCTGGCAGCAAATGCCCACCTGACGCCGGGCTACCGGCTGGGACTGGCCGGGATTGCACGGTCCATGCCGACCTCCCAGGCCGCCGACCGCGTTGCCGAACGGCTCGGCATCGAGCTGTACGAAACACCCACCGGCTGGAAATTCTTCGGCAACCTGCTGGATGCCGGCAAGGTAACTTTGTGCGGCGAGGAAAGCTTTGGCACCGGTTCCGACCACGTGCGCGAGAAAGACGGCTTATGGGCCGTGCTGTTCTGGTTGAACCTGCTCGCGGTGCGCAAGGAGTCCGTACAGCAGATCGTCACCAGCCACTGGCGCAGTTACGGGCGCAACTACTACTCACGCCATGACTACGAGAACGTGGACAGCGCCCGTGCCGGCGAACTGATGCAGCGGCTGCGTGACCAGTGCGGCACGTTTGCGGGAACCCGTTACGGTGACTACGAGGTCGCGTTCAGTGACGATTTCGCCTACACCGACCCCGTGGACGGCTCCATCAGCGAGCGCCAGGGTATTCGCGTCGGCTTCAGCGACGGCTCGCGCATCGTGTTTCGCCTCTCGGGCACCGGCACCGAGGGCGCGACGCTCAGGGTATACCTGGAACGTTACGAAACCGACCCGGAGCGGCAGCTGCAGGACCCGCAGCAGGCACTCGTCGACCTGATAAGCATTGCCGAACAGATCGCCCGCATCCGCCAGTCCACCGGGCGCGATGCCCCGACTGTGATTACCTGATCTGCGCGCCGCGGTCGCCGATTTGCGCTTCCCTAGGCCGGGAACGGTTTGAATAACTGTTCGCGGTAATACTGCAGTTCGCGAATCGAATCCTTGACATCGTCCAGCGCCAGGTGCGCGGAGGTCTTGCTGAAGCCGGCGGCTGCTGCCGGCGCCCAGCGGCTGGCCAATTCCTTGAGCGTGCTGACATCCAGATTGCGGTAATGAAAGAAGGCTTCCAGTTCCGGCATCAGGCGTGCCATGAAACGGCGATCCTGACAGATGGAATTACCGCACATGGGCGATGCCCGGGTCTCGACGTGCCGGGCCAGAAACTCCAGCGTCATGCGTTCGGCATCGCGCACCGTCAGGCGGCTGTCACGCACCCGCTGGGTGAGACCCGACTGGCCGTGCTGGCGGGTATTCCACTCGTCCATGCCATCCAGCACCGCGTCGGGCTGGTGAATCGCAAGCACCGGGCCCTCCGCCACCAGATTGAGCTGCGAATCGGTGACAATGGTAGCGATTTCGATGATCTCGTCCCGCAGCGTGTCCAGCCCGGTCATTTCCAGATCGATCCAGATGAGGTTGGTTTTCTTGTCAGACATTCATCATGCTCCGTGAGGTTGTGTTGCATTGTAGCAAAGGCTAACCTTTGACGACGCATTCGCAGTGACATCGATGAACCGAATGAACAGTTTTTCCTGGATTTTTATCGTTGCCCTGGCCGCCTATCTGGCGCTCAAACTGTGGCTGGCACAGCGCCAGATTCGACACGTCAGCGCGCATCGCGCCGCTGTGCCGCAGGCCTTCGCGGATCGGATCGCACTGACCGATCATCAGAAGGCCGCCGACTACACCCTGAGCAATGCACGCCAGGGTCGAGTGGAACTGGTTTACAGCACGCTGCTGCTGCTCGGCTGGACACTGGGTGGTGGCCTGCAATGGCTCGACAGCCGCTGGCAGGGGCTGGGCTGGGATACGGTTCCCACCGGTGTCGCAGTGCTGGTCAGCACCTTCCTGATTATCGCCATTCTGGAGCTGCCATTTTCGGTATACCATACCTTCGTTACCGAGCAGCGTTTCGGCTTCAACCGCACCACGGCCGGAACCTTCGTCGCAGACCTGCTCAAGCAGACGCTGCTGATGCTGGTACTGGGTATTCCCCTGGCCTGGGCTGCACTATGGCTGATGCAGGAATCCGGCCGCCTGTGGTGGCTGTATTTGTGGCTGCTGTGGGCCAGCTTCAGCCTGCTTATGCTGTGGGCGTACCCTGCGTTCATCGCACCGCTGTTCAACAAGTTTACACCGCTCGAGAACCAGGGCTTGCGGCAACGCATCCAGTCCCTGCTGGATCGTTGCGGTTTCCGCAGCCAGGGTATTTTTGTCATGGACGGCTCGCGACGCAGTGGTCACGGCAATGCCTATTTCACCGGGCTGGGAAAGAACAAGCGCATCGTGTTCTTCGATACCCTGCTCGATACGCTTGAAGCAGCCGAAATCGAGGCGGTGCTGGCGCACGAGCTGGGTCACTTCAAGCGCAGACATGTACAGAAACGCATCGTCACCATGATGCTGACCAGTCTGGCCGGACTCGCGCTGCTGGGCTGGCTGAGTGAACAGACCTGGTTCTATCAGGGGCTCGGCGTACAGCAGGCCTCCAACCATCTCGCCCTGCTGCTGTTTCTGATGGTGGCGCCGATTTTCACGGTATTCCTGCAACCGCTGGCTTCCTGGTTCTCGCGCAAGCACGAGTTCGAGGCCGACGACTATGCGGCCGAACAGGCCAGCGCGGCCGATCTGGTGCAGGCCCTGGTGAAGATGTACAAGGAGAATGCCAGCACCCTGACGCCCGACCCGCTGTATTCGGCTTTCCACGACTCGCACCCCCCTGCTCCGGTACGGGTAGCGCACCTGGCGTCTAAACTGACCACTTAGGAGGTTTGCCATGAAGAGACTGATACTGATCGGGGTAATGGTTGCCACCAGCCCCGTTGCTGTCGCCGATGCGGCGCGCGGCAAGACGCTGCACGACGAACAGTGCACGAAATGCCACGATACCGGCGTGTACAGCCGAGACAACCGGTTTATCAAGAACCGCGAAGCTCTCGCCAAACAGGTGCAACGCTGTCAGCTCAGTGCCGGGGCGCAGTGGTTTGACGAGGACGTCAACGACGTCGTTGAATACCTGAACGCCACATTCTACAAGTTCGAGTGACGCATTGATGGCCGCCATTCCGCTTCTCGACCGGCACTGCCGGCGCGATACCACACGACTGAGCGCAGAGGCTGTGCGAGAACTGATGCAGCAACTTCACGGCGACTGGTCGGCGGATGACGACACTCAGCATATTCGCCGCAGTTTCCGTTTCAAGAACTACTACCAGACCATTGCCTTCGTGAACGCGCTGGCCTGGATAGCGCACCGGGAAGATCATCACCCGGATCTGGAGGTGGGCTATAACCGCTGTGCGGTGAACTTCAGCACCCACTCGGTGGGCGGGCTGTCGGAAAACGATTTCATCTGCGCGGCCAGGATCGACATGCTGGTTCCGCCATCGGACTGAGTCCGCGTGGGAAGCCGCCGCCACCAGAAACGCCCTGCTAAAGCACTCGATGATTCCAGCAGCCAGCCAGGTCTGGTGCTGGCACACTATGGGCAGGTCAGCCTGGTAGAGACCGAATCCGGCGACCCGGTACGCTGTGCGACGCGCAGGAATCTGCCCCGAACCGTTTGTGGCGACAGAGTCATGTGGCAGCCCGGCAGCAACCCGCGCGAAGGCGTCATTACCCGGGTGCTGGAGCGCAAAACGACACTGGTGCGTCCCGACCGCAACAACCGCGGCCGTCCGGTCGCGGCAAACCTGGACCAGGTCGTGGTGGTGATCGCCAGCAAGCCGAGCTTTGAACCCGGCATGCTGGACCGTTACCTGGTGGCAGCGGAACTGATGGGCACCACACCGGTGATCGTGGTTAACAAGCTGGACCTGCTCGATGGTGAGAGCCGGTCCAGGCTGGAACAGCGCCTGGCGATTTACCGGCAGATCGGCTACGCAATGCTGTTTACCAGTACCCGCACCACAGACGGACTGAAAGATCTGCACCGGCAGCTCAAATCCCACACCAGCATCCTGGTCGGCCAGTCCGGCGTGGGTAAATCATCGCTGGTCGGAGCCCTGGCGCCGGATATCGAGGTCCGCGTAGGCGCCCTGTCACAGGTTACGGGACTGGGCCGCCACACCACCACCGCGGCACAGCTGTATCATCTGCCCGATGGCGGCAACCTGATCGATTCACCGGGTGTGCGCGACTTTTCGCTGTGTCCGGTGCCGGTCGAGGAACTGGCGCGCGGTTTTGTCGAGTTTCGGCCGTATCTGGGACACTGCCGATTTCATAACTGCCGCCACCTCAAGGAGCCGGGATGCGCCGTGCAGGCCGCGGCGCGCGAGGGTGCGATCAGCCCGCAGCGTCTGGAAAATTACCAGGCGCTGGTGGCGACGATGGGTCGACCGGAATGAGCGATGCGGGGCCCGCGGACCGCCTGCATCATCCGGGTGGCCAGCCCATGACCCGACCGCCGAGCAGGTGCAAATGAATGTGAAACACGGTCTGGCCGCCATCTGCATTGCAGTTCATGATGGTGCGGTAGCCCTGCTCGGCAAAGCCCTCCCGCCGCGCCACCTCGGCTGCCGCCAGTACCATCTTCCCTACCAGACCCGCGCTCTCGTCATCCAGTTCGTTGAGAGTCGCGACGTGACGCTTCGGGACCACCAGCACGTGCGTGGGCGCCTGCGGATTGATGTCGCGGAATGCCAGCACATCGTCGTTTTCGAAAACCTTGTCAGGCGCTATTTCGCCCGACACCATTTTGCAGAACAGACAATCGGTCATGGGAACTCCCGGTGTGGATACCTGCGTGTCGCTTGCTCGCCTGCGCAAGCCTAACGTTCAGCGCAGACGCGGGGCAAGCGTCAAACGACCAGATCCACCGAGCGGCCCCGGGTCAGCTCCGGAACGGATTCGGGCCGGCTGTGATTCAGGTAGCGCGCAATAGCGGGACGCGTCTGAGACAGGGTTGCGGGCTGCCGTTCGGCGGGCTGCGCACCCTCCATACTGCGCTCAAGAATAAAGGCACGGGTCGACTGGTAGTACGCCACCGGGCGCTCGAGAAGTTCACCCTGAACCACGCGTTCGAACGCGCCAAAACCACAAGCACGGTCGCCCGCGCTTTCCACCCGCCCCGGCCTCTCAACCGCGTCGGGCCGCTGCACCTGCCTTGCTGAAGAGCCTGCCGCACGCGGCGCCGGCGTGGTCGGCAATCTGACGATGTCCATGTTCGTCAACCAGTCCTTTCTATCCGATCCACCAGAACGGCGGCACAGACCGAAAGTTTACATAAAAAACACTGACTTGCACTACGACAAAATAACGTCACAATGGTGCCCCGGACGCCGGTCGTTTCCTGATCCAATTCAGCATCTTGCAGAGACTCCGCGATTTCGCCTCAAAACCGGTGCCCGATTGACCGGACTGCGGGTTCAGCTACGGATCAACGGTGACGACATCCCGGAGCAGGCGGATCTCAGCATACCCCGAGAAAGGAGAGGCTATGGGCAAACCGACCGAACAGGAACTGGAGACGGCACTGAGCGAAGCCAAGCGGCTGCGCGAGTCCGGCCAGGACACGCACTTCCTGGGCAAGGCGCTACTCAACTGCAACTACCGGAACAGCATTCTCCTGGAGGTGCTGTACGCCGCGGAACGCTACCTCCGCAGCGGCATGGCAGAAGCCGAACACACCCGCCTGGTGCGCGCCATCGACAAGGCACGTCAGGCAGACGACCGCAGCGCGCACCGGGAGCAGGAGACCATCGGCCTGTAGACTTGCGCCGCGGCAACCAGCGACACCGATGCGGCAACAAGCTCTCAGGACAGGTCGTGCCGCCCGGCGAATGCGTGCGACAGCGTACCACTGTCAATATATTCGAGTTCACCGCCCATCGGCACGCCGTGCGCGATGCGCGTGGCGCGGATACCGTGCTGGTGCGCCAGATCGCTGATGTACTGGGCCGTGGCTTCCCCTTCCACTGTGGTGTTGGTGGCCAGAATGACTTCCTTCAGCTCGCCGCGTTCGAACCGGGTTTCGAGCTGGTCCAGTCCCAGCTGCTCGGGACCGATACCGTCCAGCGGCGACAGATGCCCCATCAACACGAAATAACGCCCGCGGAAATCGGTGGCCTGTTCCAGCACCTCGACGTCCACCGGTGTCTCCACAATACACAGCGTTCCGGCATCGCGTCCCTCGTTGGCGCACAGCGCGCAGCGCTCGCTCTCACACAGGGTGCGACAGTCGCGGCAGCGTCCCACTTCCTGCATGGCTCTCGCCAGTACCTGCGCCAGCTGCCGGCCGCCCTCCCTGTCGCGCTCCAGCAGGTGATACGCCATGCGCTGCGCGGTTTTGTTGCCCACGCCGGGCAGGCAGCGCAAGGCATCCATCAACTGGCGTATCAGCGGCGACAC
>CBDTYI010000057.1:0-11143 GCA_965364565.1 uncultured Gammaproteobacteria bacterium
CTGGTCGGCGATGGAGCGCGTGATGGCCTGGCGTATCCACCAGGTCGCATAGGTTGAAAACTTGTAGCCGCGGCGGTATTCGAACTTGTCCACCGCCTTCATCAGACCGATGTTGCCTTCCTGGATCAGGTCCAGGAACTGCAGTCCGCGATTGGTGTATTTCTTGGCAATCGAAATCACCAGGCGCAGATTGGCTTCGACCATTTCTTTCTTGGCGCGGCGTGCCTTGGCCTCGCCGATGGACATGCGGCGATTGATGTCCTTGATCTCGC
This sequence comes from uncultured Gammaproteobacteria bacterium, assembly GCA_965364565.1. GTDB lineage: Bacteria > Pseudomonadota > Gammaproteobacteria > DSM-19610 > DSM-19610 > Thiogranum. The sequence continues at coordinate 273 of CBDTYI010000057.1, forward strand.
TGATGCTCAGGCCGGCGTCTTTCTGAATGCTCACCAGCTTGTTCTGGGCGCGCAGTATCTCGTCCTTGTGCTGTTCCAGCACCGGAGAATACTTGTGCCCGCCCTTGATCTGCTTGTCGAGCCATTTCAGGTCGGTCTCGTTGTCCGGAAACGAGGTGATGAAATCCTTGCGCGGCATGTGGGCGCTGTGCACGCAGATATTCATGATCACGCGCTCGTGTGAGCGTATGCGCTCCACGGTGGTGCGCAGATTGCTGGTCAACAGCTCTACCATGCGCGGTGCCAGCTTGAGGCGCATCAGGTGCTCGACGGCCTCGTCGCGCAGCTTGTTGACGCGCGTCTGGTTCCTGCCCTTGCCGGCCAGGGTGGCCTGCAAGTCTTCGTGCAGTTTGCGCAGCTCGGCAAAGAACAGCCGCGTTTCTTCCGGGTCCGGACCGGTGTCTGCGGTCGAGGTGTCACTGTCGTCGTCATCATCGTCGTCATCGTCCGAACTGCTCGCTGCCTGCTCGGCCGCCGGCGGCGGCAGCGGCTCGTCGAGCGCGTTCGGGTCGATGAAACCGCTGAACAGGTCCGCCAGCCGGCCTTCGCCGGTTTCCACCTTGGCGTATTCGTCCAGCAGCAGGGCAGACGATGCAGGGTAGCTGGCCAGCGCCGAGTAGACCTGGGCCAGGCCGTCTTCGATGCGCTTGGCGATCTCGATTTCGCCTTCGCGGGTGAGCAGCTCGACGGTGCCCATTTCGCGCATGTACATGCGCACCGGATCGGTGGTGCGGCCGAACTCGCTGTCCACCGTGGCGAGCGCAGCGGCGGCCTCCTCGGCGGCATCTTCGTCGGGGGTGACGGCGTCGTTGGAAAGCAGCAGGGCGTCGGCATCCGGTGCCGTCTCGTACACCTGGATTCCCATATCGTTTATCATGCCGATGATGTCCTCGATCTGTTCCGGATCGACGATCTCGTTCGGCAGGTGGTCGTTGACTTCGGCGTAGGTCAGGAAACCCTGCTCCTTGCCTTTTGCAATCAACAGCTTGAGTTGTGACTGTTGGTCCTGGTTCATCACCTGGTGGTGTCCCCGTATAGATCCGTTTCGACTGGCGAAAAACAAACGACCATTGTAGTCGAGTCTGAGTATATTAGCCAGTTCTGTTGCTCTTTAACGCGCTTGACCCGGTTCCGGGTGACGCATTGCAAGAAGTTGTTTCAATTCGCTTTTCTCGGATTCGCTGAGAGCCTCACGGCGGTCCTTCGAAAGCAGTTGTTCGGTACGCTGCCTGGTCCGCTGTTCGACCAGACGCTGGATGGCGTCACGAAATTCCGTTGCGTAGCCCGTCTCCGGGATGACCAGCGGCACGGAGGCAAGCCTGGCGAGATGCTGCCCGGCGGGTTTGCCGCGCCAGTGTTCCAGCATCCCGCCGGTAGATAAATGCGGGTCCCGCCACAACATTTCAAGCATTTCATTGAGCAGGTCCACGCCCGGCAGCTCCAGATCCGCGAAGCCGGTTGGGGGGGTAACCCAGCGACTCAGTTCCGGCTGCTCCAGCAGCAGGCGGATGGCGGTGCGCACCGGGCTGCGACCTGACTCTCCGGGCCGCGGTTTGACTGCCCCGGCGGCCGTTGGTTCCCGTTTGCCGAACAGGCGCCCGGCCAGTTTGTCCGGTCCGAGTCCGCTCAGGCCGGCGAGCCGCTCGAGCATCAGGTCACGGAACACCGAGTCCGGCAGCTTCTGTAGCAGCGGACGCGCCAGCTCTACCAGGTGCGCGCGACCATCCACACTGCGGGTATCGACCTGGCGGGCGAGCGATTCAAAGAAAAACTGTGAAAGTGGGATTGAATCGGCAGTCTGCTTTTCAAACGCCTGGCAGCCGATGCGCCGGATCAGGCTGTCCGGATCCTCGCCCTCGGGCAGGAACAGAAAACGTGCCTCGCGGCCGTCGCGCATGATGGGCAGGGCATTCTCCAGCGCCCGCCAGGCGGCGCGCCGCCCGGCGGCATCTCCGTCGAAGCAGAACACCACCTCGTGCACGACCCGGTACAGGCGTTCCAGGTGTTCGGGCGTGGTGGCGGTGCCGAGGGTGGCGACCGCATTGCTCAGGCCGAACTGGGCCAGGGCTACCACGTCCATATAGCCTTCCACCACCAGCAGGCGTGCCAGTTTCTGGTTCGCCTTGCGCGCCTCGAACAGCCCGTACAGTTCCTGTCCCTTGTGGAATACCGGGCTTTCCGGACTGTTCATGTACTTGGGCTTTTCGTCACCCAGCACACGTCCGCCAAAGCCGATGCAACGCCCACGCCGGTCCCGGATCGGAAACATGATACGGTCGCGGAAGCGATCGTAGACCCGTCCGTCGTCGCGCTGCACCAGCAGGCCGAGTTCCAGTGCCAGTTTCTGCGCGTGTGCCTCGGAGCCGAGGTGGGTGAGCAGGGCGTCCCAGCCGGGCGGCGCATAGCCGAGCCCGAATCGGGCTGCGATTTCGCCGCTCAGTCCGCGCTTCTTCAGGTAGTCGACGGCGCGTTCTGCGTGGGGGTGTTCGCGCAGCTGGGCCCGGTAGAAACGGTCGGCGCGTTCCAGCAGCGAAAAGTGATCGTCGCGCCGCTCCCCGTGCGCCGCAGGCGTGCCGGCGCCCGCCTCGCGCGGAACCTCCAGCCCCAGCGAACGCGCCAGCTCCTCGATTGCTTCGGGGAACTCCAGGTGCTCGTACTCCATCAGAAAGCCGATCGCGCTGCCGTGGGCGCCGCAGCCGAAGCAGTGGTAGAACTGCTTGCCGGGGCTGACGGTGAAGGATGGCGTTTTCTCGTTATGGAACGGGCAGCAGGCCTGGTACTCGCGGCCGGTCTTTTTCAGCGGCACCCGGGCGTCGATGACATCAACGATATCAACGCGGTTGAGGAGCTCATCGATGAAACTTTGCGGGATGCGGCCGGACATGCGGCTATGGTAAGGGGAGAGCGGCGTCGCCGTCAGCAGGTCTTAAGCAGATGCTGCACCTGGTCGTTGGATCTTCTTGTCACCGCAAAGGCGAATAAGAATTTCTCGAGCGATACCTTCGCGCGCCTTCTGCGCCTTGACGGTTACAGTGTTGTTCAATCTTTCGGGTACGCCCGCTGACTCAGCCGGACAGCCGGGCCTTGATGCGGGCGCTGACGGCGCCCATGTCGGCGCGCCCCTGCAGCTTGGGTTTGAGCTGCCCCATGACCTTGCCCATGTCCTTGACGCTGGCGGCGCCGGTCGACTGGATGGTTGCCTCGATCATGGCGTCGATCTCGGCCTCGTCGAGCTGTTCCGGGAGGTAGGTTTTGAGGAGTTCGAGCTCGAAATTCTCCTGCTCTACCAGATCGTCGCGGCCGGCCTTGCTGTACTGAGCGATGGACTCGCGGCGCTGCTTGGCCATTTTGTCCAGCACCGCGGTGACGGCGGCATCGTCGAGCTCGATGCGCTCGTCCACCTCCCGCTGCTTGATGGCAGCCATCACCAGGCGAATCGCGCCGAGGCGGCGCTTGTCGCCGCCGCGCATGGCCTGTTTCATGTCCTGCTGGAGCTGCTCCTTGAGCGACACGATGGGCGGGGTCTGGTCGGGCTAGTACAGGCGGGTGCGGCGCGAGTGCTCGCGTGAAACCTTCTTCATATGCCGCTTGACGGCCGCGGCCTGCTTGCGTTTGCGTTCCTGGGTGGGCTTTTCATAGAATTCCCGGCGGCGAACTTCCGACAGGATGCCGGCCTTTTCACAGGAGCGCTTGAAGCGACGCAGCGCTACCTCGAAAGGCTCGTTTTCGCGAACTCTTACTTGTGGCAAAGCCAATTCCTCTATTGTTGGCAAAAAGGGCGCGTATTGTAGCAATCCCCGAAGCCAAGGTAAAACCCCGATTCCGCGCCGGAAAGAGCGCTTGAGCGGGTCGCGGCAAGCGGTACCATAGTGGCCATGCGGGTACTGGGAATCGAGTCGTCTTGTGACGAAACCGGGGTCGCCCTGTTCGACACCGGGCAGGGACTGCTGGCACACGCGCTGCACAGCCAGATCGATCTGCACGCCGCATACGGGGGCGTGGTACCCGAGCTGGCGTCGCGCGATCATGTGCGCAAGACTCTGCCGCTGGTGCGCGCAGTGCTCGATGAAGCCGGCTCAAAAGCGAGTGATATCAATGGAGTGGCTTATACTGCCGGACCCGGTCTGGTGGGCGCCCTGCTGGTGGGGGCGAGCATCGGCCGCAGCCTGGCGTGGAGTTGGGGGGTGCCGGCAATCGGCGTCCATCACATGGAAGGTCACCTGCTGGCGCCGATGCTGGAGCGGCCGGCCCCCGAGTTTCCCTTCGTCGCCCTGCTGGTCTCGGGTGGGCACAGCATGCTGGTGCAGGTGGACGGTATCGGCAGCTACCGGATTCTCGGCGACACGCTGGACGACGCGGCCGGCGAGGCGTTCGACAAGACCGCCAAACTGCTCGGCCTGGACTATCCCGGTGGTCCGGCGCTGGCCAGGCTTGCCGGGCAGGGCGATGCGTCGCGCTTCCAGTTTCCGCGTCCCATGACCGACCGGCCCGGGCTGGATTTCAGTTTCAGCGGCCTGAAGACCTTTGCTCTGACCACCTGCCAGGCGCACGGCGACGACCTGCAGACGCGCGCCGACATTGCCCGCGCGTTTCAGGATGCCGTGGTGGATACCATGGTGATCAAGTGCCGGCGCGCCCTGCAACAGACCGGAATCGGGCGGCTGGTGGTCGCCGGAGGGGTGGGCGCCAATCAGGCGCTGCGTGCGGGTCTGCGCGACCTGGTCGGCAAGCTGGGGGCCGAGGTGTTCTACCCGCGGCTGGAATTCTGTACCGACAACGGCGCCATGATCGCCTACGCGGGCGCCTGTCGCCTGCACGCCGGACAGCGCCAGGACCTCGAGGTGCAGGTCCACCCGCGCTGGTCGCTGGAGGCGCTGCCGGCGCTGTAGCGAAGGGTGGTTCCGGTTAGCCGCTTCGCCCCTGCCCGCGTGCGCGGTTCGGGTTCCAGGCGTGGCCAGGTCACCCTCGCTCGCGCACGCGGGCAGGGTCAGGTTTTCGTTGTTCGCGTCGCCTGGGTGGCGAACCGGCTGGCTGTGGGCGACACGGCTTCGCGTGCCGGTCTCGGTGCCGCCGCTCCGCTACTATTCGGCAGGTTTCTCGGGTTTGCTCCCGATGTGCGCTTCGGTGCCGTGCAGGAGATTTTGAATATTGGAGCGGTGTCGCCAGAACAGCAGCGCGCCCATGAACAGCATCGCCGCCAGCAGCGCCGGCTCCGGTATCAACCACCAGATATACAGCGGCGTGAGCAGGATCGCGATCAGCGCCGCCAGCGAGGAAATCCTGAACACGGCCGCCACCACCAGCCAGGTGCCGATGGTCAGCAACCCCACCGGCCAGTGCAGGCCGAGCAGGACGCCCAATGCGGTGGCCACGCCCTTGCCGCCCTTGAATGCGAAGAATACCGGATACAGGTGTCCCAGGAAGGCCGCGACCGCAACACCCGACTGCACCGCGACATCGGCCTGCAGGGCGCGGGCGATCAGCACCGGAATCAGGCCCTTGAGCATGTCGCCCGCCAGGGTAGCGGCGGCGGCCTTCTTGCCGCCCACCCGCAACACGTTGGTCGCGCCGGGGTTGCCGGAACCCTGACTGCGCGGATCGGGCAGCCCGAGCAGGCGGCAGATGATGATCGCCGAGGACAGCGAACCCATAAGGTATCCGCCCGCGATCAGGAACAGGTCGATTAGCATGCGCGCTATTGGATAGCTTTAGCGCTGCCCGGTCAAGCGACCGTCACCGGGCAGCGCAACTGGAGCGGCATGGCGAATCTGTTTATAGTGCGCCACTGGCGTGACGCCGGGAACGGGTGGCAATGGATATCATTTTTATACGCGATCTGCGCATCGATACGGTGATCGGTATCTACGACTGGGAGAGATCCATCCGGCAGACCATTCGCCTCGACCTGGAAATGGCTACCGACATCGCGCGCGCGGCCGCAAGCGACCGCATCGAGGACACGCTCAACTACAAGGCGGTCGCCAAGCGTGTGATTGCTTTTGTGGAACAGAGCGAATTCCAGCTGGTGGAGACCCTCGCGGAGCGCATCGCGGAACTGGTGCGCAGCGAGTTCCCGGTACCCTGGCTGCGCCTGACGTTGAACAAGGGCGGCGCAGTGCGTGGCGCGCAGGGTGTGGGCGTGATCATAGAGCGCGGCAACAAGGGTTGAACCGGTGGCACGCGTCTACGTCAGCGTCGGCAGTAACATCGACCGCGACCGCAACGTGGCCGCGGCGCTCGCCAGCCTGCGGCGCGAGTTTGGCGAGCTGCAGCAATCTACGGTGTATGAAACCGAAGCGGTGGGCTTCGACGGCGACCCGTTCTATAACCTGGTGGTCGGATTCGACACCGAGCTGAGTCCGCACCAGGTCGCCGCGCTGCTGCATCGCATCGAAGACCGGCAGGGGCGCCAGCGGCGCGCCGGCAAGTTCAGCGCCCGGACCCTGGATCTCGATCTGCTGATGTACGACCAGCTGGTACTGAGCGACGACGATCTGAAGCTTCCGCGCCCGGAAATCCTGGACTACGCCTTTGTGTTGCGACCGCTGGCCGAAATCGCCGGTGACCTCAGGCATCCGCTGGCCGGTGCCAGCCTGGCGGCACTGTGGGAAGCCTTTGATGCCGCCGCACAACCCATGTGGCCGGTCAAGACGTAAACCGCCCGGGTCATGTCCGATGCTCTGCCGCTCCCCGACGCCGAAGCGCGCGCCGTCAGCGCGAAACTGCTGGAGGTGCTGCGAAAGCGTATCGATGCGGCCGGCGGCTGCCTGCCGTTCGATGCCTTCATGGAGGCGGCGCTGTACGAGCCCGGCCTGGGTTATTACAGCAACGGTTTGACGCCCTTCGGAGAGCCGGGGGATTTCATCACCGCGCCGGAGTCGGGCAGCCTGTTCGCGCGCTGTCTGGCGCGCAGCGTAGCGGCGGTGTTGCAGCAGCTGGGCGGCGGTAGCGTACTGGAACTGGGTGCCGGCAGCGGTGCGCTGGCGGTGGACCTGCTGCGCGAGCTGCAGGCGCTCGAGGCGTTGCCGGAACGCTACTGGATCCTGGAGCGCAGCGCGGCCATGCGCGCCCTGCAGCAGGAAAACATTGTCAGCCGGCTGCCGGAGTTGGCGGCGCGGGTTGAGTGGCTCGCGGCCCCCCCGCCAAGCGCCTTTTCCGGTGTGGTGTTCGGCAATGAAGTCGCCGATGCGCTGCCGGTAAAACGGTTCTGCTGGCGCGACGGCCAGGCACTGGAGCTGGGCGTGGCCTGGGCAGAGGGCGGCCTGGTGGAATGCCTGCGCCCCGGCGATGGTGCATTGCGGGACCGGGTCGAGGCACTGGCGTGTGCCGAACGCTGGGAGAACGACTACCGCTCCGAATTCTGTCCGGCGCTGCAGCGCTGGACCGGCGAGCTGGCAGGGTGCCTGGAGCGCGGGTTGCTGCTGCTGATCGACTACGGCTACGGACGCCCCGAGTACTACCACCCGCAGCGCACCATGGGGACGCTGATGTGTCATTACCGGCACCAGGCGCACGGCGACCCGCTGTGGTTCCCGGGCCTGCAGGACATTACCGCCTTTGTCGATTTCACGGCGATTGCAGAGGCTGCCAGTGACGCCGGCTTGCGCCTGGAGGGGTTCAGCAGCCAGGCGCAGTTTCTGCTGGCGTGCGGCATCGACCGGCTGCTGGCGCAGGTCGACCCGGGTGACGTGCAGCGCTTCCTCAGCCTCAGCAACGAGGCCAAGCGCCTGCTGCTGCCGGGTGACATGGGGGAGCGCTTCAAGGCGATCGGGTTTTCCCGCCGGCTCGATCGGGGGGTGGCCGGTTTCGGTTCACAGGATCTGCGCAGTCGGTTATAAACCGCCCAAGCCATAGCAAGAGCAAAACGATGGATAATGTTCAGGCAGTGATTCTCGCGCTGGTGCAGGGGCTGACCGAGTTTCTGCCCATCTCGAGTTCCGCGCATCTGATCCTGGTGCCGGTCCTGGTCGACTGGCCCGACCAGGGGCTGGCGTTTGATGTCGCCGTGCATTTTGGGACGCTGAGTGCGGTGGTGCTGTATTTCCGCCACCAGCTTTCGGCCATGGCGCGGGCCTGGTTCGGTTCGCTTGGCTCGCGCTATCCGGACCAGGAGGCCAGGTTGGCCTGGGCCGTGCTGCTGGGCACCGTGCCGCTCGGGCTGTCCGGGCTCCTGCTGCACGATGTGGTGGAAACCTACCTGCGTTCACCGCTGGTGATTGCCGCCGCTACCATCCTGTTCGGCCTGCTGCTTTGGTATGCGGACGCACGCGGTCCGCAGACCCGCTGCGAGTACCGGTTGAGCGCCGGGCGGGTTGCAGTTATTGCGTTTGCCCAGGCGCTGGCGCTGATTCCGGGCACCTCACGTTCCGGTATCACCATTACCGCGGGATTGCTGGTCGGCCTGGACCGCAAGGCGGCGGCGCGCTTCTCGTTCCTGCTGTCCATTCCAGCCATTCTGATGGCGGCAGGCTACGAAGGCAGCAAGCTGCTGGGTGGCGGACACCCGGTCCACTGGACGCCGATGCTGCTGGGTGTCGCGGTTTCGGCCATCAGTGCCTACGCCTGCATTCATTATTTTCTCAAGCTGCTCGACCGCATCGGCATGCTGCCCTTCGTCGGGTACCGGCTGCTGCTGGGCGCCCTATTGCTGTGGCTGTACTGGTAGCTGCGCCGTGCGCCTGGCGCGTGGCTTGATATGGTGCAGGTTTTGGCTAGAATGCACCGCCGGGCGGCGCCAGCGGCTATCGGCGACGGTCTCCTGACCGGCATCTTTTTGAAAAATAAGCTATGTAGGATCTGGCCCCGGGATTGCAGCGAAGTTTTCGTCTTTTGAGCAAGGGGAACAATCATGGGACGCACAGTGCGCCGATTGGCAGTGTGTGCGCTGGCTTGCGGCCTCGCGGCGCAGGCTGGGGCGAATGTGTTCGAGCCCGCTCAGGGCACTGTACAGGCTTCTGCCGATCAGCTTGCCGGACTCGGACTGAGCGCGCAGCCGCTACCGGATTCGATTCCGGCGCCCGGGTTGGCTGCGCAAGCCGCCGGGGAAGCGGTCGCCCAGCTCGGGATCACTGAATTCGCCTCGCTTCTGGCTGCTGAGCGCAGTGGCGGAGCATCTGGAGAGGCCGCCGGCCAGGTACTGTTCTGGGTGTTCGGCAGCGGCCTGCTCGGCGCCGCCTTTGTCGCGCGCCGGCGCAAGCCGGTGCGGCGCAAGGCCTGACCCAAGCTTCCGCGCGCAATGTTTTCGATCTGCGCGCCGCGCGGTCCGAATCCGAATTTCAGCGGCCTTTCTGGTAATGGCCCACCAGCTCGGTCTGTGCGATAACGTGGCCCTGCATCGCCGCTTCTACTGCTGCCTTGGTCGGTCTCTGCAACCCTTCCAGGCGCGTGTCCAGGGCATAAAGCTTGTGAAAGTAGCGGTGCCGGCCGACCGGGGGGCAGGGTCCGCCGTAGCCAGGACGTTTCCAGTCATTCACGCCTTCCTCGCTGCCGGCCGGCAGCTCAGCGCTGCTGACCCCCGCGGGCAGGCCGCCGGAGGCAGCCGGCAGGTTATACAGCACCCAGTGTACCCAGGTCATGCGCGGTGCCGCCGGGTCCGGGGCGTCCGGGTCGTCGACGATCAGCACCAGGCTGCGAGCCTGTTCCGGCACGCCGCCCCACTGCAGCGGCGGGGAGCTGTCGTCTCCAAGGCAGGTGTACTGCGACGGAATGTCTCCGCCAGCGGTGAAGGCGTCAGAGGTGAGTGTCAGCGTCATAGTGTGCTCCGCGTGCAGCCCGCCCGAGCGCGTGAAAACCCGGCTGATCGGTGGCGCCCCCGGGCAGGCACCGCCAGTCGTTTCCGCTTGCCGGGTATGTTCAGCTTAGTCAAACGGGTGAGGATCTGCGAGCCGGGTGCCGATTACCTCATGATTGCTGCTCCGGAGCGGGGGGGTCGCCGTCAGGCTCGGACCGGTCCGGGAGCGCCGCCGCTTCCCAGTCCAGGAGTTCACGCTTGGTGACGGGCCCACCTCGATAGCCGCCGATGCTGCCGTCGGCACGTAGTACCCGGTGGCAGGGAACCAGATAATTGACTGGATTGGCGGCGACAGCGTTGGCCACGGCGCGCACCGCCGCGGGTCGGCCGATGCCCTCCGCCAGCTGGCTGTAGGACAGCACCGTGCCGCGCGGGATGCGCAGCAGTGCACGCCAGACGCTGACCTGGAAGTTGGTGCCGTGGATCGTGAGGTGAATGGTGGCCGCCGGCGTGGCGCAGCCGGCGAAAACCGCAGCCGCCGTGGCCCGGGCCGCGGCGGTGTCTTCCCGTAGCACGGCCAGGTTGTACAGGCGCCGCAGACGATCCAGTTCGCGCGCCCGCGTCTGTGGATTGACGAACGACAGCAGACAGATGCCGCGTCGCGTCTGCGCGATCAGCATTTCTCCGAACGGTCCCGGCGCCAGCCCGTAGTGGATCTCCACGCCGCACCATTTTCGCTTGTAGTCGCCCGGACTGGTGGCCTCCACTGCGACGAACTGCTCGTGGAGGCGCGACGGGCTGGTCAATCCGAGCTCATATGAGGCATCGAGCACGCTGTGGAACTGGCGCAGCAGCGGTTTCGCCCGCTCGACGGTCAGATATTCCAGGTAGCGTTTGGGGCTCAGCCCCGCCCAGCGGCGGAACAGGCGCTGAAAATACTGTGGACTGAGCCCGACATGCGCCGCGATTTCATCCAGCCCCGGCTGTTTCGCCAGGTTGTCGCGTATGAAGCGGATCGCCGCTGCAACCCGCGCATGGTCCGCATTCATGTCCGGCATCCGTGGTATCGAGGTGATGGTGAAGTAATACACCACCCGACCTC
>CBDTYI010000058.1:0-11116 GCA_965364565.1 uncultured Gammaproteobacteria bacterium
CCGTGTCCATGATGGCGCGCAGCCGGCACTCGCGTTCGCGCAGGCCGCGTTCGGCACGCGTGAGCGGCGTGATGTCGTCCACCAGGGTGAAAAAGCCGTGCACCTTGCCGCGCCCGTCCACATCCGGAACATAGCTGACCTGCATGGTATGCGGGCCGTCGGTATAGTCGAACGCAGCCTGGTAGGTCACCTGTTCGCCGGACAGCACCCGCTCGATGTGCGGGCGCGCCACCGCGTAGCCCTGCGGTCCGAGCAATTCTGCCGCGGTCTTGCCGACGATGTCGGCGGCCGGCCGGCCCCAGTGTCTTTCATAGCGCCGGTTGACGTAGCGGTAGCGCTGGTCGGCATCGAGGTAGGAGAACATCGCCGGCACGTTGTCGGCCAGGGTGCGGAATTCCCGCTCACGCCGTTCCAGTTCCGCGCTGCGCTGCTCCAGCGCCTCGTTCAGGCGGCGCAGCTCTTCGGTCGCGGTATCCGCGCCCCTTGCCCGCGCCGTTACCGCCTGGCGCCCGCCCTGCCCGGGGTCAGGTTTGTGCTTATCGCTGGCCATGGCCGCGCAGGCGCCGGGAGGCGGGTCAGTGGCCCTCCAGCGACCACTGTATGGCGCTGCGCGACAACTCGGCGGCCGACCGCAGTTTGAGTTTCTTCTTGATATTGGCCCGGTAGGTCTCGATGGTCTTGACGCTGAGGTGCAGCCGCTCGGCGATGTCGCCCGTGCCCAGGCCGCGACCGATGAGATCGAACACCTCCAGCTCGCGATTGGAAAGGAACTCGACCGGCGAACTGTGCGGCTCCTCGCCAGTGTCGGCAACACCGCGCAGCCGCTCCGTAACATGCTCGCTCACGTAGATCTTGCCTTTGAGGATCTGGCGTATTGCCCCGATCACCATCGCTGCAGCTTCCTGCTTGTTGATATAGCCCATCGCTCCGGCACGCAGGGCGCGTTCGGCGAGCAGGTCTTCATCGTGCATCGAGGCGACCAGCACCCGCACCCAGGGCGCGCGGGCGCGCATACGCTTGATAAGCTCGAGGCCGTTTCCGTCCGGCAGCGAAATGTCGACAATGGCCAGATCGGGGTCGTGCACGGCAAGCTGTTCCAGCGCCTCGGCTACAGTGCCCGCTTCGCAGCATACGCTGAGGTCGGGTTCGCCTGCGATCAGCTGGTGGAAACCGCTGCGCACCAGCGGATGGTCATCGACAATGAAGATCCTTGCTGGCTGCATTGTGCTCGACGCCTGCGGTTCTGAGTGTTTGATGCTTGCGAAATCACCTTACCATAGTATAGGTACGGATCCGGCCGAACTTCCACAGCGCGCAGCCGTACGCGCGGTGCAAAAAAAAACCAGCCACAAAGGGGCTGGTCGAAACACTGGCGGCTGTAGAGGAGGGTCAGGTCGCCAATGCACAGCATTCACGAGTCTGACCCGGCACATGTGCCGCGGGTTCCCTTACTCAGGCGGATGGCGTTTGACGGGGGCCAACGTATCCGACTTCAAAAGGCCGCAACGGCGACCGCCAGACCTGCTCGCATCCATGCGCCTGGTTCCGAAAAACCCCGCATCCCGCGGCATTGTAGTTGGCGCTGTCCTTGCCCCCCCCGAGTTGACGCACTCCGGTTTCGGTCCACTGACCGCAAGCATGCACCGTTTCGCCCCCGCCCGGTATCGGGGATTCCCCTTAATTTCAGCGCCCCTGGGAACAGCGAACTTCGGCGCCAGCCAGCGGGGATACACTCGCGCCGCGCGATTCTTTTTCCCGCCCTCTTGATTTGTTCTCCTTTCGTTCTCTATGCTTGCAAGGGAGAACCAATGGAGAACCGCGTATGAGCACACCGGCCGAGCACCTGAACCCCTCACCGGACGACCCGGCCGAGGCACTGGCGCAGCACCTGCGCGCCAAATACCGGGCACGCATCACCGGCGAGCTGGTCATCCCGGCCAGGGCGGGCCGCTACGCAGCGCTGCCGTCCGATCTGGATGCGCGCCTGGCGCGGGCGCTGCACGCGCGTGGCGTGCAGCGGCTCTACACGCACCAGGGGCGCGCCTGGGAAACCGTCCGGGGCGGCAAACACACGGTCATCGTCACTCCGACCGCCTCGGGCAAGACGCTGTGCTACAACCTGCCGGTGCTGCAGGCGGCGCTGCAAGCCAGAGCCAAGGCGCTGTACATGTTTCCCACCAAGGCCCTGGCGCAGGACCAGGTGGCGGAGCTGATGGCGCTCAACGAAGCCGGTGAACTGGGCGTGCGCGCCTTTACTTTCGACGGCGACACGCCCGGCGATGCGCGCAAGGCGGTGCGCACCCGCGGCGATATCGTGGTCACCAACCCCGACATGCTGCACCAGGGTATCCTGCCCCATCACACCAAGTGGGCGCAGTTCTTCGAGAGTCTGCGTTACGTGGTTATCGACGAAATGCACAGCTACCGCGGCGTGTTTGGCTCGCACGTGGCCAATGTACTGCGCCGGCTGCAGCGCATCTGCCGCTTCTACGGCTCCGAGCCGCTGTTCATTCTGTGCTCGGCGACCATCGCCAACCCGGCGGAACTGGCCAGCCAGCTCATCGACGCCGAAGTCTCGGCGATCACCGACAGCGGCGCGCCGGCCGGTGCCAGGCACCTGCTGCTGTGGAATCCACCGGTGATCAACCCGGATCTTGGTATCCGCGCCTCGGCGCGCTCACAGACCACCCGCATCGCGCGCATGGCGGTGAAACGCGGCCTGAAGAGCATCCTGTTTGCCCAGTCGCGCCTGATGGTCGAGGTGCTGACCAAGTACATGAAAGACACCTTCGACAGCGATCCGCGCACGCCGGCGCGGGTGGCGGCCTATCGCGGCGGTTACCTGCCCACCGAGCGGCGCGCCATGGAGAAGAAGCTGCGCGACGGCACTATCGACTGCGTGGTGTCCACCTCGGCGCTGGAGCTGGGCGTGGACATCGGGTCACTGGATGTATGCGTGCTGAACGGTTATCCCGGCACCATCGCCGGCACCTGGCAGCGCCTCGGCCGCGCCGGACGACGTCAGCGCACCGCGGTCGGCGTGCTGGTAGCCAGCAGTCTGCCGCTCGACCAGTACATGATCCGCAATCCCGAGTTTTTCCTCGGCGCCTCGCCCGAGCAGGCGCGCATCGATCCCGACCAGCTGCTGATCCTGCTCGATCACATCCGCTGTGCGGCCTTCGAGCTGCCGTTCCGGGACGGCGAAGCGTTCGGCAAGGAGAAACTCGACGACATGCTCGCTTATCTCGAGGAACACGGCGTGGTGCACCGCGAAGGCAATCAATGGCACTGGATGGCCGACAGCTATCCGGCCAACAGTGTCAGCCTGCGTTCGGTGGCAGAAGGCAATTTCGTGGTCATCGACACCACCGCCGGCGCGCAGACCGTGATCGCGGAGGTCGACTTCAGTTCGGCCCCCGAGACCATCTATGCAGGCGCCATCTATATGATCCAGTCCTCGCCCTACCAGGTGGAAAGACTGGACTGGGAGGGTCGCAAGGCCTTTGTGACCCGCACCCGCGCCGACTACTACACCGACGCCATCGACTACACCCGGCTGAAGATTCTGGAGCGCTTCGAACAGGCCGATGAAAGACAGCACGCAGTGGCACAGGGCGAGGTACACCTGGTCAGGCGCATCGCCGGTTACAAGAAAATCCGTTACTACACCCACGAGAATGTCGGCTACGGCAATATCGATCTGCCCGACCAGGAAATGCACACCACAGCGGTGTGGTGGCAGGTTCAGGCCGAGGCACTGGATGCAGCCTTTGCGTCGCGCCACATGGCCCTGGACGGTTTCCTGGGCGCCGGCTACGCCATGCACATTGTCGCCGCCATGCGCATGCTCTCCGAACCGCGCGACATAGGGCGCGCGGTGGGTGACGGCAACGCGGAATGGTTCGCCACGGTCGGCGCCAACGGCCGCGGCCAGATGCGCAACAGTGCAGGCGAAGCCGTCGATCCCGGGCAGCTGCAGCAATTCACGCCCACCCTGTTCCTGTACGACAACTATCCGGGCGGCATCGGCATTTCGGCACCGCTGTTCGACATCCGCTCCGCCATCGTCGCCGATGCGCGGCAACTGGTCAGCGCCTGCGCCTGCAGCCACGGCTGCCCCAGCTGCATCGGTCCGATTCTGGCCAGCGACGAAGTGCGCGACTACGCACCGAAACAGGTGGCCCTGCAGGTGTTGTCACTGCTGTCCGGGCAGGGCGTATAACCGGAATTGAACAAATAGACGAATAAGTCGAGCAACGAGTTAATAGAGACATAACCACTGCTGTCCCACAAACCCGGATTCCCGTCATTCCCGCGGAAGCGGGAATCCAGAATGCCGGAAGAAACACTGGATTCCGGCTTACGCCGGAATGACGATGCAGGAATCATTGGCCGATGCAGATTTCATGTTTCAACCTGCGCTTCTTTTCTAATGCGTCCACGCAATCACTCTATTGACTTAAGACGGTAAAAACTTTGTGGGACAACAGTGAGACATAACCGATATTTCTTTCGCGCGCCTTCGCGGTTCAAGAACAAAGAGTTGAAGTGACACGCATGAACCTCAAATCCAGACTGTCGCGACTGCAGAACCAGGCCGGTGCCAGCGTTGGCCAGGCTGCGCCAAAACCGTCCGTGTCGAGCCTGCGCGAGCGGATTGCACAGCTGGAAGAAAGGGGCCGAAGTCGTCGCGCCCCTTCGGCCAGAGCGGCATCCGTTCCTCGCCTGCCGCCCGAACAACTGGCCCGCGCACTGCAAGGCGAACTCGTCGCCGACGGCGTGATCGGCATCCGGCAGCGGCTGCCGCTGAGCGGTGAACTCGGATCGATCGACCTGAGTATCCTGCGCAGCCCCCCCCAGCTGCCAGGCGAGACCACAGCCAGTCACCCGCGCCGCGTCTACATCGATACCGAAACCACCGGTCTGTCCGGCGGCAGCGGTACGCTGGCCTTTCTGGTCGGCATCGCCGTGGTGAATGACGCGGCCATCGAAGTCACGCAGTTTCTACTCACCCGCTTTGCCGCCGAAGCGGCGCTGCTGAAAGCGTTTGCGCAGACTCTGTCCGCCGATGACCGGCTGGTCAGCTACAACGGCAAGAGTTACGACCTGCCGCTGCTGATCACCCGGTTTCGCATGCAGGCCATGGCGCACCCCTTCGGGGGACTGGCGCACCTGGATCTGCTGCACCCGGTGCGGCGCCTGTTCAGCAGCCGCTGGGCCGACTGTCGGCTGATCAGCCTGGAGCAGAACCTGCTCGGCTTTCGCCGCGTCGACGACCTGCCGGGCAGCGAGGCGCCGGCGGCCTGGTTCAGCTACATGCGTTTCGGTCACGCCGCAGCCCTGACGAAAGTCGTCGAGCACAACCGCCAGGACATCGTATCCCTGGCCGTTGCCCACAGCGTCCTCGCCCATGCCGTTGCCGCACCGCGCACCTTCAACGTGGACCTGCACGCCCTCGCCCGCTGGCTGGCCGAAAGCAGCGAAGACCAGGCGCGCACACTGCTGCAATCACACCAGAGTGTGCTGTGCGACCAGGGCAGGCGTTTCCTGGCACAGCTGTTACGCCGCGCCGGGCAATGGCCACAGGCCGTCGCGGTGTGGGAAGGCCTGGCCGCCCGCGGCTGCAGCGATTCCATGGAGTGCCTGGCCAAGTACCACGAACACATCAGCAAGGACCTGGCCGCGGCCCGACGCTGCTGCGAGCACCTGCCGCAGGCCGCCGTTCACGAACAGCGGCGCAGACGCATCGAGGCGAAGCTGCACAAGGCACACCAGCGCCTGTGAGGCACCCGCAACACGTCCATTTTTGACCGCCCCGGATGGCCGGCTGGCGCACACGCCGGCGCCCGGGCGACGCGCCAAAACCGCGTTGAAACGGGATCCTGACGCGTGTCTTCGCGGCCTGTTTTGCATCGGTCCTGGTTGTCCACATCAGACTTCCGGGGTATAAGTTAAGTAATGCGTCATTGCACCCGGCGGGGGTTTTTTGAGCTTTTGGGTAAAATAACGCACAGATTCAATGAGTCAGCGCGACCTCAGAAGATAAGAGCGGGTTTGAAAATATCATGGTCTGCCGTGTTCCAGGGTGCCTGGGGGATTACGATTTCGACGAAATTGTCGGTTTTGCCAGGAAACGCTTCCTCGAAGGCTGCGATACTGTCAGCCTGCTGCAGCAAGCCGCAACCCAATGCGAGAAAGAAGAAATCGCCCTGGTGTCACTCCTCAGCGTCGACGACGATAACATTCGTGACCTGCGGCTGTCCTGCCGGCACCAGGGGGAATGCTCGGTCCTGGACTGCCGGGAGCGCCTGAGAAAAATGTTGCGAAAAGAACTCGCCTCAGAATAAGCGAGAGCGGTCTCATCCCCGGTTGACACTGGACACTCACCGTCAGCTGACGCGTTGAAGACGGCCCTAAAAAAGCACCTTCCAAAGAGCAAGTTACCGTCCCTTTACGGGCAGCCGGAACGGTCGGCAACTGACCCGCGATCTGGCTCAACCCGGGGTAATCACGTGCCTCGGATCGGTGCCACCGGACTTTCGTCCCCGCCGTTGCTCCACACCGATGTCCCGGACACCGTATCTGTCTTCATTCGGCGACGCACTAAGGTAACGTGAATCATCCACCTGCCGGCGGCGAGGTCGCCAGCTGTCGCCGATCGGTAACGCTCAGGGCCACCGGAAGTCTTCCAGGCGACTGTCGCTCGCACCATAACCACAGCTAAAACAGAGTGTTTCCATTCCTGGCCCAGCTATTGCTGTGGATATCTTGAAATTCAGAATCTGGGATACAGATCCCATTCCTAAACACCCTCCCGCAGCACGGTTATGAGCGCGGACCAGGCGTGTCCAGGCCGTCGGGACGAGCAACCCAGGCTGATCGTTTCAGCCCATTCCTGACGATTCTCAATCACCGGGTTGTGCAGAGAAGAGAGGTATTAAACCATGACTACGACACAATATTTGCATCGTGCGCAGACGACTGTCGCAACGATTAACGTGCTCGCCACGAAACGCACCCTCGCGATTCTGGCAAGCTGTCTGGCCTTGCTGGCTCCCGGCATCGCCAGCGCCGCGAAACCCGCAGCTCGCGTCGATGCTGAGTGCGCCCTGCTCCTCGCGCCGGATCCACAGTACGTCTACACCGGCACGCCGTTCTTGGTAAAAATGGTCAGGGTACCCTCCTATCCCGGCGCGTTTCGCTCGCCCAAGGTATCGATCGACGTCACTTACCCGATGCTCTCCGGCAGTCTCACGCAAAATCACACGGTCACCGTATCCAAGTTCAATGTCACCTATGTGGAAGCCGACTTTACCGCTCCCCCATTGTCTTCAGAGATCGTGGTCAACGGAGAGGTCGCAATTGCAGCAACGGTAACCGAGCTCCTGAGCAACAAGAAAGGTACCAAGACGCGTGAGAAGATAACCACTTGCAGCACGACCGCAACGGTAGTTCAGAGTAACTGAGCATGCTTCGGAAGTGCCGCAACTCAGGGATGCAGTTCGTGCGCTGCACTCCGGCGCCTGTATCGCCGTGCCAACCGCCCCCTACAGCGAGCGGTAAGCGCAGGCCCTGACCTGGCGGGAGAACCCGGTATGAGGCCGGTGCACGACACCGGCCTTATCGCTACCGCTCAGAACCTACACTTGAAGCGCTCGCGGCGCGCTTCCTGCAACGCCTGCAGTTGCTCGCGCTGTTCCTCCGCCAGCACCTTGCTGATCTCGGACCGGATCCGGGCTCGTCATCTGCGATGAGCTGACAAGTCCAGCGCAGTCACCCCAGCGTGATGACGCGGATCAGGTCGGTGCCGCCGGCTTTCTGCCAGTGACCCGCGGTGGCGATGATAATGTCCCCCGAACGTATGTAGCCCAGTTGCTCGGCGCGCTGGATACCGAAATCGATCTTGGACAGGTCGGACGCGTCACCGCTGTACAGGATCGGCAGTACCCCCCAGTTCATGGCCAGACGGCGCGCCACGCTTTTTTCCGCCGTGATGGCCAGGATCGGGCAGTCCGGGCGATGCTTGGACACCAGCCGCGAGGTGAAGCCGGTCGAAGTCAGGCTGAAGATCGCCGCCGCTTTGAGCTGTTTGGCCATCACCACCGCCGCCTGGCTGACCGCCTCGGTCACCACATTGGACGGGTGCGGCAGGATCTTCTGCAGGTAGCCGTATTCGCCCAGCTGCGATTCGGCGCGCTGCGCCAGTGTCGCCATGGTTCGCACCGCCTCCACCGGGTATTTGCCCACCGCGGTCTCGCCCGACAGCATCACCGCCGAGCTGCCATCGAGGATCGCGTTGGCCACATCACTGGCTTCGGCACGGGTCGGTTTGGGATTCCACTCCATGGAGGCCAGCATCTGGGTAGCGGTGATCACCGGTTTGCCGTTGGTGACGGTCTTGCGAATCATCATTTTCTGCGCGCCCGGCACGTCGGCGAGCGGCAATTCGACACCCAGATCGCCACGCGCCACCATCAGGCCGTCGGCGGCCTTGATGATCTCGTCGAGGTTGGCGACGCCGGCCTTGTTTTCGATCTTGGCGATAATGGGGATTTCGACGTTGCGCTCGGTGAGGATCTCGCGCATCTTGACGATGTCATCGGCGCTCTGCACAAACGAGGCGGCGATGTACTCGACCTCGTTTTCGCTGGCGAAACTGAGCTCCCGGATCACATCCTCGCGGTTCTCGGGGCCCACCAGGCTGATCGACAGCCTGGTGTCCGGCAGGTTGACGCTCTTGCGGCTGCGCAGCGTGCCACCGTGCACCACCTGGCAATGAATGGCTTCATCGATCACCGACTGCACCCGCAGTTCCATGGCGCCGTCATCGAGCAGAATGGTGGCGCCGGGCGCCACCTCCTTCGCCAGGCCCTTGAAGGACACCGATACCCCCTCGGCATCGCCCGGGCGTTCCTGCGTGTACAGAGTGAAACTGCCACCTGGCCGCAGCTCGATGAAATCCTGACTCAGATTGCCGGTGCGGATTTCGATACCGCGGGTGTCGATCATGATGGCGACGTTGGCGTCCAGTTCGGCGGCCGCGGCACGGATGCGCGTGAGACGCTCTTGGTGCTCGTCGTAGGTGCCGTGCGACAGATTGAGCCGGGCGACATTCATGCCGGCCTGGATCATGGCTTGGAGCATGTCCGGCGAGTCGCAGGCGGGCCCGATGGTCGCCACGATCTTGGTCTTGCGAATGGTGGAATGGTTCATTGCTTCTCTGATAACAGTGGTCAGGGGTGTCAGCGCTGTTGCTCGAGCAGACCGACCCGGTGCCGCAGCGCCGGGCGTTAAGCTTTGCGAGGTACATCCGGAATTCGTTTCCGGTCGCGGTGGGCGAATTCTGGACCGATTTATCGGGTGCAGCAAGAATCGCGCGCAGAAACACTGCAGCCGGCACGCTCCGCGTGGCTCAGGGATCCTGGACCGAAAGCCGCAGCACTGCCTGGTTCTGGTCGATGAAGAACTGAAAGTGGCGCAGGAAATTCATGCCCAGCAGGCCGTCGATATGCGGACTGTCCGCGAGCTCGAGTACGCCGACTTCGATCTCACTGACCTGCCAGTCACCGACCGACAGCGCATCCAGCCGGTACACGGGCGCCGTGACCCGACCGTTGGCCGTGCTGAAGACGCGTCTCTGGCCGGTGTCCGTGTAATCGCCACCCGCAAGTATCGGGGGGGTCAGGATGGTCATGCTGGCACCGGTGTCGATCAGCAGGCGTACGCTGCGCCCATCGGCGAGCCGGGCAGCGACCAGGAAATGATCGCCTTGGCGCTGCAAAGGCACCCCGAGCGCCCGGTTCAATGCCGCGGACTCCCGGGCATCGTCGGCCGGCGCTTCGTTGCGGCTGAGCTGTTCCAGTCGGACGCGGGCCTCACTGCCGACATCCGGGTCCTGTTCCACCAGCTGCAGCGAGCGGCGCGCCCCCCGAAGATCGTCGAGCGCCAGCTGCGCATCGGCCAGCCCGAGAAAGTACGGCGCGTAACCGGGCTCCAGCTGGGTGAGGTGCTGGTAGAGCTCCAGCAGGGCGCTGCGATTGTTGCCGCTCTGCAGCGTATTGACCTCAGCGGCTACCACCGCCCGGATACGCCGCTCCAGCCGCCGCAGCGTATCGGCCTGCCAGGCGTAGCCGCGCGCCTCGTAGAGCGCGTCGATGGCCGCGCGGAAAGCATTACGACCCGCATAAGCGTCCGCGAGCAGCATGCGCGCCTCCACGTCGAGGTGCTGGGCAAGCAGGTACAGCTCCAGCAGCCGTTCGGCCTCACTGGCCCGGTTTGCCCCCAACAGCTCGCGGGCGCGTGACAGGATCTGCTCCCGGGCGCGCTCCACTGCGGCTTCATCTCCGCCTCTTTGCAGCACATCGAAATGCTGCAGCGCGGCCTCGAAGGCGTTGTCCGCCAGCAGCGGCGCCAGATAATCCACGACCCGCCCCCCGGGCGCCACCCGTCGCGGCGCGGCCGCCTCCTGCAGCGGCGCCGGCGCCGGCACCCGGGTAACGGGCGAATCGGTCTCCGGCGGGCGATTGCTTGCGTCGCGCTGCGCAAACCAGCCCAGGCTGACGCCGGCGATGAAGATCAGCAGTCCCAAACTCAGCTTGCGCATGGCAGACACCCGTTGACCCGGCCTGGAGCATCGGCCGCCTGTCGACAGATTACGCTTTTGCGGCTCCTGTGACAGCAGTGCCGCGGGCCGGCACGGCTGCGCTCATGAGACCGGCCCGCGTGGCGACAGCCCCGTGCCGGCGGCCCGTCACGCCCCGCGGAAGCGCTCGAGCCGATCGTCGGCGCTGCTGTTCTCATCCGGAAGAGCCTCTTTATTTAAGATTTATTTACATATAGTTAAAGTTTTATTTTAATGTTATTTATTAATACATTTCCGACGACTCTGGTTTAACCTGGAGGATTCAGTAAGATAGCCATGCCGGGTCGGCGTCGGCCGGCGAGTCCGGAGTCAGTATCAACGCGGGGAGTTGTCCATGGATTTTGCGCAAGCGCTGGGGTTGAACAAGGCGATCGAAAGTCCGGAAGACGAGCGCCACAAGCTGCAACTGTACATCAACCTGAAACTGGCCTCCTCAGGCCAGCCGACCTGCGTGCCTGGGGAGGTGGAGCGGTT